>NZ_RZRX01000130.1:0-17193 GCF_003997405.1 Mesorhizobium sp. M2A.F.Ca.ET.042.01.1.1 | reverse complement strand
GTCCGAGCCGGTCGAAGGTGGCTTGGCGGTCAGGTCGCTTGCCGCGACGCTGCCTGGCCGCACGACGCTCGAAGCCGACGGCATGCTGAGCGTCGAGGACCATTTCGGCTTCACCGGCTCGTTGCTGCTCGCCGTCGGGCAGCCTTCCGGTTTTGCCGCCTGGCTGTCGAAGGATGTCGACGAAGCGATCCGCCGGCTGCCCGCGGCAGGCTTCAAGGCCAAGGTCGACCTCAGCGAGAACCGGCAGTCCTTCAGCGACCTCGAACTCATCCTGGGCAAGGCGAAATTTTCCGGCAGCATCGATTCCAGCCAGCCGGATGGCGCCAGGCCTTCCGTGCTGATGCAACTGACGGGCGGCGAGATGGACCTTGATGGGCTCGCGGCCTTCGCTTCGATCTTCATCAGCGACAAGGGTGCCAACCGCTTTTCGGATCGCGATCTCGATTTCCAGATCAAGGCAGGGCCGGTCAGCGCCGGCGGGCTCAGCGCCGACACCGTCGACACCGCGCTGCGGCTGCGAGAGGGCCTGCTCGAGATCGACCGGCTGTCGATCGGCGGCCTGGCCGGCGCCTCGATCAGCGCCACGGGCCGGGTCAAGGATTTTCCGCAGAGCCCGACCGGCAAGCTCAACGCCTCCATCGTTGCTGTGGACCTCAAGCCGCTGATAGATGTCGCGGCCGAGCATTATCCCGACAATGCCGTGCTCAAAGGCCTGGCAAGCCGCGCGGCGGCCTATCCCGAACTGTTCCAGGATGCGCGCATCGATCTCTTGACCAGCGCCGCCGACAATGGCGACGGCACCACGGGCCTGGCGCTCTCGGCCCAGGGCAATGCCGGCGGCTCGGCCTTCTCGGCTTCGCTTTCCGGCAAGGGAAGCGCAGACAAGCTCACCGAGGCTCCGGTGTCGATCACCTTCAACGCCCGCAACGACAATGCCACGACGCTGCTGGCGCTTTACGGCCTGCCGGCGCTGCCGCTCGGCATGCTCGGCCACGCAAACACCGACGTCTCGGCGAAGGGCTCGGTCGCCGGCGGTCTCGCGACCAGCTTCAATCTGACCGCCGACGACTTCAGGGCGAGCTTCGACGGAACGGTCGCCGATACGGCTCAAGGCCCTACAGCCAAGGGCAAGGTCAATCTCGATGCCGCCGATATCGAGCCGTGGCTGATGACCACAGGGGTAGGCCTGCCCGGCATGGGGACCGGCACGTCGACGTCGCTGGCGGCCGATGCCGATTTCGGCAACGGGCTCCTGGTGCTGAGCGGCCTCACCGGCTCGATCAACAAGGCGGCGGTGTCCGGGGACATCAACATCGACGCCAAGGATGGGCTGCCGCATCTTGCCGGGGCGCTGGCGCTCGATGAGCTCGACCTCGATCCGCTGGCAGTCTCGCTGTTCGGCGACCAGTCCTTCGCGTCCGCCAAGGGCGGATGGCCGACGACGCCATTCAGCCAGAAGTCGACGCTGCCGTTCAACGCGGACCTCGATCTCGACACGTCGGCGCTGGCCGTGGGGCCCTTCGCGACGGCGCATGACGCCTCCTTCTCGCTGAAGCTCGATCGCGAAGGCATCCACGTCTCCGATCTCAAGGCGAAGCTCTATGGCGGCGATCTGACCGGCCTGTTCGACCTGAAGAACACCGAAGGCACCGGCCTGTTCTCCGGCCAAATGCGGCTGGCTGGCGGCGATCTTTCAGCGGTTCTCCCCGATGCCGGTATCGGCGGCAGCGGCGATCTTTCGGCGGCGCTTTCGACCAGCGGCAAATCGGTCGACGCCATGATCGCCGCTCTGTCCGGATCCGGCACCGCGGCCCTGAAGGGATTGAAGGTGGACGGCATCAATCCGGACGGGTTTGCCGCCATCATCGCCAAGGCCGATGCGATCGGACGCGATATCGACGCGGCCAAGACGGCCGAGTTCGCGCCGCAGATCGCAGGCGAGGGGAGCTTTGCCGCCGGCGACACGGACGTGGCCTTCACCGTCGCCAACGGGACGCTGCGGGCGCCGCCGATCAGCCTCGACAGTCCCGGCGCGAGCTTGTCCGCCGATGTGACCGCCGATCTCAACACGAGCACCGTCACCGCAAAGGGGACAATGACCTATCGTCCCGGCGACGAGGCTTTGGTCGGCTCGGAGCCTGCCGTCAATTTCAACCTGACCGGCCCGCTCGGGGGCGCTGCGCCCCAATTCGACAGCGGTCCGCTGGCGCAGTTCCTGACGCAGCGCGCGCTGGAGAAGGAACAGCAGCGGGTCGAGGCGATGCAAGCGGCGCTGCTGGAGAAGCAGCGGCTGCGGCGCGAGGTGCGCTATTACGCAGCGCTGCAGACGGAGCGCGACAGGGCCGCCGAGGAACTGCGCCGGCAAGAGGAAGAGGCGCGCCAGAAGGCCGAGGCGGAGGCCAGGGCGAAAGCCGAAGCGGAAGCGCGGGCGCAGGCCGAAGCCGAGGCTAAAGCCAAGGCCGACGAAGAGGCGAGGGCGAAGGCGGAAGCCGACGCCAAGGCGCAGGCCGAAGCGGACGCCAAGGCGAAGGCCGATCAACAGGCGAAGGCGGAGGCCGACCGGCGGGCCGCGGACGAGGCGGCCAAGGCGCAGGCCGAGGCCGATCGCAAGAAGGCGGAGCAGGCGAAGCTGGAAGCAGCACGCAAGGCGGCTCAGCAGGCGCCAAAGGCGGACCAGTCACTCCCCGGCGTCAATGACGGTTCGAGTCCGCCGCCGGCAAAGCCGAAGGCCAATCCATTCACGATCGACAATCTGTTGAAGTCGCTCGACGGCGGTTGAGCTTTTCGCCGCAGGCGCGGCGGAGCTGGTCCCCAGACTGGTCGGCTCTGTTTGCATTGGCAGGTGGCATGCGTTGGAGATTGGCCGAAACGCCCATCGCGATCGTCATTCCAGGGCGAAGCAGGAGCGAAGCTCCGTCGCGAAGACCCTGGAATCCATGCCGTTACCTTCGCCAAGGCGTGCAACAGAGCAAAATTCTGCACCGCAGCAACGCTTCCAAGTCACGGCATGGATTCTATGGTCTGCGCCGCGTCGCTTCGCTCCTTGCTCCGCCATAGAATGACGAGGTTGGGGCGCGGCTTCAACCAATCTCCGGCGTTTGCGTTTTCGTCGTCATGTCTCGACTTATGGCGCTCTCAACGCTTGGCGCACCAAAGCGTCGGAGATAGCGGGGCTATATGGTGCCGCCGCCGCGTTTCGCCCAGGCCAGCACATAGAGCCTCAGCGCCGACGACAGGTTGGCATCGCGGGTGCGCGTCTCGTCGATCTCGGCGACGAGGGCCGCGAGCGACAGCGAACGCTGCGCGGCGATGGTGACGAGGTCGTCGTAGAAGGGCTGCTCCAGCGAAAAGCTGGTGCGGTGACCGCGAATCGTTACCGAGCGTTTTTCGACCGCGGCCATTGCAGGACTCAGCGCTTGCCGGGGTCGTCGGGCTTATCCCGGCGATGGCCGGCCATGAATGTCTCGGCCTTCTCCGATGTCAGCCGATCGCGCTCGCGCTCCGCCTTCGAGCGGCCGTGCAACGCCCGGTTCTCGCTCGCCTGACGTTCTTTCTCTGTGCGCGCTTTCTGCTTGCGGGCCTGGCGGAGATTAATGACCTCGCCCATGGCGCCGGACTACTTCTTGCGGAAGGCGTCGAGCGAGACGACGTCGGCGCCTTTGCCGCCGGTCTCGGCGACCGCCGGCTTCTTTTCGCTCTCGGCGGCCTTCTTTTTGGTTTCCGGCTTCTTCTCGGGAACGACGGCGATCGGTTCAGGCGCCGGAGCGGCGGCCTCGTCTTCCACGCTCTCCGTCTTGACGTCGAATTCGAGCTCGAAATTGACCGACGGATCGTAGAAGCCGCGCACGGCAGAGAAGGGGATCTCGAGCTTTTCCGGAACGTCGGAGAAGGAAAGTCCGACCTCGAAGCCGGCATCCGTCACCTTGAGGTCCCAATACTGGAACTGGATGACGATGGTCATCTGCTCCGGATAGCGCTCACGCAACCGCGACGAGATGCGCACCCCCGGCGCGCCGGTCAGGAACGTGATGAAGAAATGATGATTGCCCGGAAGGCCGGTGCGCGCGACCTCGGCCAGGACCTTGCGCATGACGCCGCGCAGTGCCTCCTGGGCCAGAATGTCGTAGCGGATATGGTCGTCGGCCATGTGATGGTCGGGTTCCGTTGAATCGTCCGCATAGCTGTAATCAAGCTTGGGCGCGGCGTAAACCGCATATAGGCGCAAAGCGGTGAGGCCAAGAGGGGCGCCAGCGATTTGATCACTCAGGCGTGGGCGAGCGCGGCCTGTTTGCCGGCTGGCGACTTCTTCCTGGCAAAGGCGCTGAGGAAGGTCCGCACGCCGTTGGTGGCGGAGCGCAGCACCTCTCCCTCGGTTGGCGTGCCGCCCAGCATGAACGTGGTCTGAAGCTCGGCGTTGACGAGGGCGAGGAACTGACGCGCCGCGACGTCGGGGTCGCCGATCGAAAGATGCCCGGCGAAGGCAAGCCGGGCGAAACGGGCGGCAAGCGCCGACCAGGTGCGGCCAGGGCCCTGTTCGCGCCATTCGGCAAACAGTTCCGGATAACGCCCGCCTTCGGCCTGGATCAGCTTGCGCAGGAAACGGCCATCGCGGTTGCAGATGCAATTGCGGTTCATACGCACCGCGAAGGCGATCAGGTCGGCCTCGAGGTCGGTGGGCTGGTCGGGGAAGCTGGCGATGGTGGCGAAGATGCCGGCATTGCAGCGCTCTGTCAGGTCTCGCACGACGGCGACGAAGAGGTTTTCCTTGTCGCCGTGGTGGTTGTAGACCGTCTGGCGCGAGACCCCGGCCTCGGCCGCGATCAGGTCGATATTGGCGCCGGCATAGCCTTCGCGGCAGAAGACGGAAGCGGCCGCATCCACCACCGACACGCGCTTGGCCTCATGGCTGCGTGGCGGGAAAGTGTCAGGAGAAACGCCGTGCTTCATGAAAATCTATATAGCGGTGATTGACGAATTGGACAAGCCTGTCTAAATTTGTGGACACAACAAAGGGAAATCCCGCTGGAGAGACGAATATGTTCGCCTGATAGGGCGAATGATTCACTCTGATTGTAGGATTCCCCGCGGGATGGAACGTCCTGGGTTCAGACGCCGGTATTGCGGCGGCAACCAGATCCGAAAAGAGCCTTTATCATGAGTCCCAAATTCCTCCGCATCGCGGTCGTGCTCGGCTTGTTGTCTGCGATCGGCCCGTTTGCGATCGATATGTATCTTCCCGCGCTGCCTTCGATCGGCCAGGACCTGCATGCCGGCACCGCCGCCGTGCAGATGAGCCTTCTGATATTCTTCCTGTCGATGGGCTTCGGCCAGATCGTCGTCGGGCCGATCTCCGACATGGTCGGCCGCAAGGCGCCGCTTTATGCCGGACTCGCTCTGTTCATGGTCGGCGGCGTCGGCTCGGCCATGGCGCCGAATATCGAGTGGCTGATCGCCTTCCGCTTCCTGCAGGGCCTGGGCGCCAGCGCGGGCATGGCGGTGCCGCGCGCCATCGTGCGCGATCTGCACACCGGCAACGAGGCCGCCAAGCTGATGTCGCTTCTGATGCTGGTGTTCTCGGTGTCGCCGATTCTGGCGCCGCTGACCGGCAGCCAGATCATCGAAACCTTCGGCTGGCGTGCCGTGTTCTGGACCGTCACGGGCGCGGCTGCCCTGGCCACCATCCTGCTTGCCACCTCGCTCAAAGAGACGCGGCCGGTCGAGGAGCGCGCCGGCTCGTCCTTCGGCACGGCGCTTGCCGGCTACCGCTACCTGATGGGCGATCGCAACTTCCTCGGCCTTGTGGCGATCGCCGGCTTCGGCATTGCGAGCTTCTTCGTCTATCTGTCGAGTTCGTCCTTCATCCTGATCGACCATTACGGCCTGTCGCCGTCGGTCTACAGTGTGTTCTTCTCGATCAACGCGGTCGCCTTCATCGGCATGTCGCAGCTGACAGGGCTTCTGGCTGACCGCTTCGGGTTGAAGCGCGTTGTCTGGGTGGCGGTCACCGGCTATGCCACGGTGATGGTGGCGCTGTTCGCGATCATGGCCTCGGGCGTCGACCGGCTCGACGTGATGGCTGCGCTGCTCTTCGTCGGTTACGGCTTCCTCGGCCTCGTCATTCCGACCACCTCGGTGCTGGCGATGGAAGAGCATGGCGAGATCGCCGGCACGGCCTCGGCGCTGATGGGCACGCTACATTTCGCCATCGGCGCGCTGGCCATGGGCGTCGCCGGCATCTTCTTCGACGGCACGCCGCTGCCGATGGTGGCGGGGATCACGCTCTGCGCCGTGATCTCGTTCACGCTGGCCAAGCTCACGCTCGGCCGCGCGCGTGAAGCGGTCGAGGCGCCGGCAGAGTAAGGCGCCTCGAAACAACCCAAAAAGGCCGGCTTGCTCGGCCTTTTTCATATCTGTCGCAAATCCGCTCGATCGATGACGAAGCGCACCCGCTCTTCGACCGAGGCAAGAGGTAAAGGCACCAGTTCGTAGCCGAGTTCCGCATAGACGCCGGTCACCGAGCGGAATGTGCGCTCGGCCTCGTCCAGCGTCTGCTTGCGCTCCTCGTCCTGGCTGAAAATCTCCGGCCAGGGCGGCGCGACGAAGACGCGGCGCGCGTAGCGGAATTTTTCAGCCGCGCTTGTGACGTGGTCGGGCACCGGCAGGCCGCAGAGCCTGAGATAGCCGATCGTATCGGCCACGCCGCGGTCGAAGAAAACCGGGCCGGCTTCAGCAGGCGCGGCGTGCCAGGAGCGCAATTCCCACGACAGCATCAGCTCGGCAAAGAGCCCTCGGTCCTGCCAGGGGAGGGCAGGGCCGCCGATGGCCATCTGGTCGCGGATGACGCCGCGCCCGGCTTCGGGGGCCGTCGCGAAACCCTTGGCCTGCAACGCTTCGATCAGCGTCGTCTTGCCCGAGCCCGGGCCACCAGTCAGCACGAAGAATCGGTCGGAATCGTTTTGCATGGCCTGTCCATGGAGGATGAGCGGCAAGGCCGTGCCGCGCATCAAAGCGCCGGACAAGCCTTGGCCGTTCGATTGATGGGAAGAAGCAAAAAAGGGAAAAAAGGGAAGGTGGAGGTTTCTGTTGCCAGGTACCTCCGAACCCCGCCTAGAAGTGCGAACCGCTAGGACTTGATTTGAAGCGTTCGCGCCGCATTAAGCAGCGAGACGAGCTTCCGCATAGTTGTCGTTGGCAACTATAAGTTTAGCCCGATGACGGTGGTACAATGCCGGGCAAAAGTACGATCTTTACACCTTCGTCGATCCTATTTCGCCCCCAGCAAAAGCCGCTCCGTCAGCCAGAGCGGTTTTTGGTGGAGGCGCCGGGTACCGCCCCCGGGTCCGAACGGCTTATTTCATCGCCTGTTTATTGCCATAGTCGGTCAAGCCGACAAAGCGAATATAGGGAGCGATGAGGGAAAAATAAAGGCCAAACCGGCGGTTATCCGTAATGTCAAACTGTGCAGCCAAGGGTTGACTTGCGCGCCCACTCAATCAAATCTCGCTCCCGGTGAGGAGTCTCTGACCTAGCGCAAAGGTTGCGCGGCGCGCCACAACCCTCATCGACAGGATCCGTGGCGCCGACGAGGGGAAGTTTGATGGCCGACTATCTTGCGGATGTGAAGAAATACGATGCCAGCGCCAGCGCCGACGCGGTCGATAAGATCGTCAAGCACCTGGGCATTGCGCTCAGGAACCGCGATTCCTCGCTGGTGTCCTGCACCGACCCGAAGGAACTCGATCGCGTTCGCGAGAATTGGATCGGCAAGAAGCTCGGCATCGCCGATGCCGCTAAGGCGAATGCCTCGATCGAGAAGACCTGCAAGGCGATGCAGGCAGACAACACCAAGAGCCGCGTGACCTTCTACTACCTGGTTGCCAAGGATCTCGGCAAACTCGGCTCTCTCTGAGTCCTGGCCACAGCAGCCGGCACGAAACCGTGCCGGCACCGTGGGCTTTTGGGTGCGCCCCGCATCCGCAGCCGCTTTGCGGTGTTCGACCGGCTGTCGGTCGGGTATGATTGGCTGTAACCCGAATCGAGGCGGAGCCGATGCGCCAATATCTCGACCTGTTGAAGCATGTGCTGGAGAACGGCAGCGACCGTGGCGACCGCACCGGAACCGGCACGCGCTCGGTGTTCGGCTACCAGATGCGCTTCGATCTTTCGCGCGGCTTTCCGGTCACGACCACCAAGAAGCTGCATCTGAAGTCGATCATCCACGAGCTTCTGTGGTTCCTGGCCGGTGACACCAACATCAAATATCTCAACGACAACGGCGTCACCATTTGGGACGAATGGGCCGACGAGAACGGCGATCTCGGACCGGTCTATGGCAAGCAGTGGCGCTCCTGGCCCGATGGCCATGGCGGCGAGATCGACCAGATTGCGGGCCTTTTGAAGGAAATACGCCGGAATCCCAACTCGCGCCGGCTGATCGTCTCGGCCTGGAATCCGGCTGAAGTCGAGGCGATGGCGCTGCCGCCCTGCCACTGCCTGTTCCAGTTCTATGTCTCGGAAGGCAGGCTCTCCTGCCAGCTTTACCAGCGCTCGGCCGACATCTTCCTCGGCGTGCCGTTCAACATCGCTTCCTATGCCCTGCTCACCATGATGGTGGCGCAGGTGACCGGGCTGAAGCCGGGCGACTTCGTCCACACGCTGGGCGACGCGCATCTCTATTCGAACCATTTCGAACAGGCACGCGAGCAGATGCGGCGCACGCCCAAGGCTCTGCCGACGATGTGGATCAATCCGGAGGTGAAGGACCTGTTCGCCTTCCGCTTCGAGGATTTCCGCCTCGAGAATTATTTCGCGGACGCGAATATCAAGGCGCCGATCGCCGTTTAACTCGATCAGTCGATGCCGACCATGACGTCCGAGGCCTTGACCACCGCATAGGCCTGCTTGCCCTTCTCGAGGGCAAGGTCGGCGACCGCCTCATTGGTGATCGATGCGGTGACGATCACGCCGCCGCTTATGTCGATCCTGACATGCGAGGTGGTCGTTCCCTTGACGATCTCGGTGACCTTACCATTCAGGATATTGCGGGCGCTGATCTTCATGCGTCTCTCCTTGAGCAGCGCTGTTTCCGATTTATCGTAGACCGGGACCATGCCGGCCCACACAATGCCACGACAGGCGAAAAGCCTTTCCTTGTTATGTTCATCCGGATATATCGGTCTGAGGATTCGAGCCGTACGGATTTTGATACCAGGGAGAGACTTCATGACGGGCACGGGTTTCGGGTTGAAGGCGATCGCTATTGGAGGTTTCACGGCAATGCTGATGGCGGCGGTGCCGGCGGCTCATGCCGACGACAAGGTGGTCGTGTTTGCCGCGGCGAGCCTCAAGGACGCGCTCGACGCGGTCAACAAGGCCTGCGAGCCGGAAGTCGGAGAAGCCGCCACCATTTCCTACGCGGCGAGCTCGGCGCTGGCCAAGCAGATCGAAGGCGGCGCGCCGGCGGACGTGTTCGTGTCAGCCGACCTCGACTGGATGAAGTATCTCTCGGACAAGAAGCTGACCAAGCCGGACACCGAGGTGAAGCTGCTCGGCAACCAGATCGTGCTGGTGGCGCCGAAGGATTCCACGGTCGAGACCAAGGTCGAGAAAGGCTTCGACCTTGCCAAGCTGATCGGCGACGGCAAGCTTGCGATGGGCGATTTCAAGGCCGTGCCGGCCGGCAAATACGGCAAGGCGGCGCTGGAATCTCTGGGCGTCTGGTCGTCCGTCGAGGGCAAGGTCGCGCAGGCCGAGAATGTGCGTGCAGCCTTGAAGCTGGTGTCGACGGGCGAGGCGGCGCTGGGCATCGTCTACGCCACCGACGCGCATGCGGAGAAGGGCGTCAAGGTCGTCGGCACCTTCCCGGAAGATTCGCATCCGCCGATCATCTACCCGATTGCCCAGATCGCGGATTCGAAGGACAAGGATACGGCTGCCTTCCTGAAATGCGTCGAATCGGCGAAAGCCGCCGAACTCTTCAAGGAGCAGGGTTTCACGGTGCTCGCGCCGAGCAACTAAGAGAGATTGCGCAAACGCTGACATGAACTGGCTGCTGGACCTCACTCCCGACGAATGGAATGCGGTCCGGCTGTCGATCAAGGTGGCGACGGTGGCGATGATCGCCAGCCTGCCGCCCGGCATCCTGCTTGCGCTGCTGCTGGCGCGAGGGCGTTTCTGGGGCAAGACCCTGCTCAACGGGCTGGTGCATCTGCCGCTGATCCTGCCGCCGGTGGTGACGGGCTATCTGCTCCTGCTCACCTTCGGCCGGCGCGGGCCGGCCGGCGCCTTTCTGGCCGAGCATTTCGGCATCGTCTTTTCGTTCCGCTGGACCGGCGCGGCGCTGGCCTGCGGCGTCATGGGCTTTCCGCTGATGGTGCGGGCGATCCGGCTGTCGATCGAGGCCGTCGACCGCAGAATCGAGGCGGCGGCCGGCACCCTCGGCGCCAATCCGCTCTGGGTGTTCTCCACCATCACGCTGCCGCTGATCCTGCCCGGCCTGATTGCCGGCGCCATTCTTTCCTTCGCCAAGGCGATGGGCGAATTCGGCGCCACCATCACCTTCGTCTCCAACATCCCCAATGAGACGCAGACTTTGCCCTCAGCGATCTACACCTTCACACAGGTGCCCGGCGGCGACGAGGGCGCGCTCAGGCTGACGCTGATCTCTATCGTCATCTCGATGGTCGCGCTCGTCGCCTCGGAGGTGCTGGCGCGGCGCGTCGGCCGGCGGATGGACATCGAATGACGCTCTCGGTCGATATCCGCTATCGCCTGGGCGACTTCGCCGTGGAAGCGCGTTTCGACAGCGCCGGGCGGCTGACGGCGCTGTTCGGGCCTTCCGGCTCGGGCAAGTCGACGCTGATCAACCTGATCGCGGGGCTGATCCGCCCGGACAAGGGCCGCATTGCCGTCGACGGGCGGGTGCTGGCCGACACCGAAGCGCGGATCTTCGTGCCGATGCACAGGCGGCGAATCGGCATGGTGTTCCAGGATGCGCGGCTGTTCCCGCATATGAGCGTCGCCGGCAATCTGCGCTACGGCCGCTGGTTCACGCCGGCTTCCGAGCGCTACGCCAAGATGGATGCGGTGGTCGAGCTGCTCGGCATCGGTCATCTCCTCGACCGGCGGCCGGCGAAACTGTCGGGCGGCGAGAAGCAGCGCGTCGCGATCGGCCGTGCCCTGCTTGCCAGCCCGAAACTGCTTTTGATGGACGAGCCGCTCGCCTCGCTCGATGAGGCG
Organism: Mesorhizobium sp. M2A.F.Ca.ET.042.01.1.1; assembly: GCF_003997405.1. NCBI lineage: Bacteria > Pseudomonadati > Pseudomonadota > Alphaproteobacteria > Hyphomicrobiales > Phyllobacteriaceae > Mesorhizobium > Mesorhizobium sp. M2A.F.Ca.ET.042.01.1.1. The sequence goes on along the minus strand of NZ_RZRX01000130.1, from coordinate 5,955 downwards.
CGCAAGGCCGAGATCCTGCCCTATATCGAGCGGCTGCGCGACGAGACGAAGCTCCCGATCGTCTATGTCAGCCATTCCGTCGCCGAGGTGGCGCGGCTGGCGAGCGACGTCGTCGTGCTTTCGCAAGGCAAGGTCGCGGCCTCAGGCCCGACCGAGGCGATCATGCAGCGGCTCGACCTGTTGCCGGCGGAAGAGCGCGGCGAGGGAGGGGCGGTGCTCGACACCAAGGTTCTGCGCCACGACGAGGCATTCGGCATGACGGTGCTGACCTCACCGGCCGGCGAAATCCGGGTCCCGAAACTGGCGATGGCAGCGGGCGCTCCGGTGCGCATTCGTATCCGCGCCCGCGACGTCATGATAGCGACCGAGCGGCCGGGAGGTCTCAGCGCGCTCAACATTCTGGCGGGAACGATCACCGCCGTCAGGCCGGGCATCGGGCCGACGGTGGAAATCGCCATCGAATGCAATGGCGCGATCGTGCTGGCGCGGATCACCGAACAATCCAAACACACCCTTCGTCTGGCGCTCGGCCAGCAGGTCTTCGCGGTGATCAAGACGGTGAGCTTCGACAGCGCAACTACCGGGGCGGGCCTGCCAGTTGAGGCGGATGGTTGACGAAGGGCCAAATCGCTATGTTGATTTGGAATAGCGATATGGCGGCGGAGAGGGTAGTCTCGGCATGATCGCGGAGGACAGGGCATGCCATCGTTGAGCCTGCGGATAAATCTCGACCCCGACGGCCGGATCGGCCCCGGCAAGATTGAGCTTTTGGAGCAGATCGCCGCCTTCGGATCGATCTCGGCCGCGGCGCGCGGCATGGAGATGTCCTACAAGCATGCGTGGGATCTGGTCGAGGACATGAACCGCGTGTTCGGCAAGCCGCTGGTCGCCGCGCAGACCGGCGGCAAGAAGGGCGGCGGCGCGCAACTGACATCGGTGGGTCTGGCGGTGGTCAGCCGTTTCCGGGCCATAGAGCGGGCCGCGTCATCGGCTGCCGCCGTCCATATGCAGGCGCTGCAGGCGGAGATCGATGCTGGGTAGGGCAGTAGGGCAGTAGGGCAGTAGGGTGTGACATCCCGGAGTGCTTGCGCATACGATGTGCGCGCCCCCTATTGCCTTACTGCCCTGCTCCCTTACTCCCCTGATTTCCTCAGCAGATACGTGTCCATGATCCAGCCCTTTTTGCGCCGGGCTTCCTCGCGGACCTTCTCGATCTCGGCGCCAACATCGCCCAGGCGGCCGGAAATGACGATCTCATCCGGCGTGCCGAGATAGGCGCCCCACTGGATGAAGACATCCTTGTCGCCCAGCGTATTGAAGGCGCATTTGCCGTCGAGCATGACAACCGTGGAGCCGGCATTGGCCGGCATGCCTTCTTCGGTCAGCCGGCGGCCGGTCGTCACCAGGATCGAATCGCCGATGCGGTTGAGCGCGGTCGCGTGGGCTGCGGCCAGCGCCTGGATCGCGGTGATGCCGGGGATGACCTCGAGCTCGAAACCGACATTGCCCCTCAGGCGGACGCGCTCGAGGATGCGCAGCGCGCTGTCATAGAGCGACGGGTCGCCCCAGATCAGGAAAGCGCCGCAGCCGTCTTCGGTAAGCTCGTGGCGGATCAGGGTCTCGTAGATTTCGGCGATCGCCTCGTGCCAGTCGTCGACGGTTGTCCGGTAAGACGATGTCGGCTCCGCCCGGACCGGCACCTCGAATTCGACCCGGCGCGATTTCGGGTTGGTGACGAAGCGGTCGCAGATCTGCCGGCGCAGATCGGCGAGATCGTTCTTCTTCGCCCCCTTGTCGGGGATGAACAGCACGTCGGCGCGGTTCAGGCCGTCGATGGCCTGGACCGTCATGTGATCGGGATTACCGGCGCCGATGCCGATGACGAGAAGCTTGCGCATGGCGATCTCCTGCCTGATCGGCGGCGCGGTGTCCAGAAGTACCGGCAAACGGTGACGAAGGGCTTTGAAACGCTATCTTGAAACGGGTAGATGGAAATGCGCATCCGGCTGGTCCCGGTATAGCGGCACAGAGGAGGGGTCGATGTTACGCACCATACTGACCGCGGCGCTGGCGACCATGGCCGCTCCGGCCTTCGCCAATGATTCCGTCGCCGAGCTCGGCACCGGCGGGCTGATCCTGTCGCGCAGCGATGCCGTCGCCATGCAAAGCGAGGACCTCTTCATCTCGCCGGAGAAGGTGACGGTCAACTATGTCTTCCGCAACAACACCGACAAGGATGTCAGCTCCATCGTGGCGTTCCCGATGCCCGACATCGAGGGCGATCCCAACGAGATGCCGGCGCTCCCGGAGGCGCAGAGCGACAATTTCCTCGGCTTCGAGGTGACGATCGACGGCGTCGATGCGAAGCCTCAGCTCGAGCAGAGGGCGTTTGCGCTGGGCATCGACATCACTGCCGACGTCAAGGCGCAGAACGTGCCGCTCTATCCGTTCGGCGATGCCGCCAAGGCGGCGCTGGCGAAACTGCCCAAGGATGTCACCAAGGACTGGGAAGACCGCGGCATCATCATCGAGGATACTGCCGATGACGGTTCGGGCATGCAGACCGCCTATGTCCCCTTCTGGCAATTGCGCTCGACCTATTGGTGGCGCTCGACCTTCCCGGCCAACAAGGAGGTCCATGTCTCGCACCGCTACAAACCAAGCGTCGGCGGCACCTCCTCGGTCAGCTTCTTCTCCGAAGGCCAGTTCCAGAACCCGCAATACGATACTTACAAGACCCGCTACTGCATGGATCAGACGTTCGAGAACGCGGTGCGCAAGGCGGCCAAGGCGAATCCGGACGGCTACCCGAAATATTACGAGAGCCGGATCGCCTACATCCTCACCACGGGGGGGAACTGGGCCTCCGGCACCATCGGCAATTTCAAGCTGACCATCGACAAGGGCAGCCCCAAAAACCTCGTCTCCTTCTGCGGCGACAATGTCAAAAAGGTCGGACCGACGACATTCGAGATCACCGCGAAAGATTTTTATCCCGAGCGCGACATCGACATCCTGCTGCTCGAGCCGTCCGACAATGGCGGGAACGGCGGCTGATGGATATCGCGATCTATGTCGCCATCGCCGAAAACGGCGTGATCGGCCGCGAGGGCGGCCTGCCGTGGCGACTTTCCACCGATCTCAAGCGCTTCAAGGCCGATACGATGGGCAAGCCCATCATCATGGGCCGCAAGACCTATGAAGGCATCGGCCGGCCGCTGCCCGGCCGGCTCAACATCGTGGTGACGCGCGACAAGGCCTGGTGCGCCGAAGGCATCGAAGTGGCCCACTCGCTGGGTGACGCGATCGCGCTGGCCAGGGTACGCGGCCGCTGCATGGCCGGAGCGGAGGAGATCTGCGTGGTCGGTGGCGGCGAGATCTATGCCCAGGCCTTGCCGGTTGCCGACCGGCTGCATGTGACCCATGTGCTGGCCAGCGTCGATGGCGACGCGCATTTTCCGCCGATCGACCCAGGCATCTGGCAGGTCGTCAGCGCCGAGGATTTCCCCGCCGGCGAGAAAGACAGCCACGCCACGCGTTATACGGTTTACCAGCGCCGGCGCGACGACCGTTGACGACGACAAAGGGTCGCTACCGATCCAAATCGCATGGGGACGATGGCCCATCGCGTTGAAAGCAGATCGACGCGTCCCTATAGAAGAACGGTGTTGCGGTGGCTCGCGTCCAACCGGACGCACAAGAGGTCGCCGTAATACTTTGATTTTGGCGCACGATTCCTTTTCGAAAACCGATATGGGTTTTCTGGGTCTTGCGTTAGGATTGCGCCGCAAGGCCTGAGGGAACCGAAGCGAAAGGACATTCATGCCCTGGAACGACAAGAGCGGCGGCGGCGGCCCATGGGGCGGCGGCGGCAATCAGGGACCCTGGGGGCAGGGACCGAAAGGGCCAAGCGGACCGCAGGGTTCCCCGCCCGATCTCGAGGACATCATCCGCCGTGGCCAGGACAGGCTGCGGCGCGCGCTTCCGGGCGGCGGCGGCGCCAGCCCGGCGGTGCTCGGGCTCATCGCTCTGGCGCTCGTCGTGTTGTGGGCCTTCAAAGCGATCTATACCGTGCAGCCCGACGAGGTCGCCGTCGAGTTGCGCTTCGGCCAGCCCAAGACCGAGCTTTCGCAGCCGGGCCTGCATTTCCACTGGTGGCCGATCGAAACGGTCGAGACGGCCAAGATCTCCGAGCAGCTGGTCAGCATCGGCGGCGGCGCGAGCAGCGGCTCCGGGCTGATGCTCTCCGGCGACCAGAACATCGTCAACGTTCAGTTCTCGGTCGCCTATCAGGTCTCGGATCCCAAAGCCTACCTGTTCGACGTCTCCGATCCCGACGGCATGCTGGCGCAGGTCGCCGAGAGCGCGATGCGCGAAGTTGTCGGCCGGCGCCCGGCCCAGGATATTTTCCGCGACGATCGCCAGGGCATTGCAACCGCGGTGCGCGAGATCATCCAGGGCACGCTCGACGGCTACAAGACCGGTCTCCAGGTCAACGCGGTCTCGATCGAGGACGCAGCACCCCCGCGCGAGGTGGCCGACGCATTCGATGAAGTGCAGCGCGCCGAGCAGGACGAGGACAAGTTCGTCGAGCAAGCCAACCAATATTCCAACCAGAAGCTCGGCCAGGCACGCGGTCAGGCGGCGCAGATCCGGGAAGACGCAGCCGCCTACAAGAACCGGGTCGTGCAGGAGGCGGACGGCGAGGCGCAGCGCTTCATCTCCGTCTACAACGAATACGCCAAGGCGCCCGACGTCACGCGCAAGCGCCTTTATCTCGAAACCATGGAGAGGATCCTGAAGGACTCGAACAAGGTCGTCGTCGAGCCGGGCAACGGTCAGGGCGTGCTGCCTTATTTGCCGCTGCCGGCTTTGCAGCCGAAAGCACCGTCGGCCCCCCTGGGCGCCACGACGGGAGGTAACCAGTGATGGCCAACCGTCTTCCCATCATCGCCGTCATCGCGGCTGTCCTCCTGTTCCTGCTCTATTCCTCGGTGTTCGTGGTCAATGCCGGCCAGCAGGCGATCGTGCTGCGGTTCGGCGAGATCATCGACGTCAAGAACGAGCCCGGCATCTACTTCAAGGCGCCGTTCGCTTTCTTCGATGCCGACAGCGTGCAGATGGTCGAGAAGCGCGTGATGCGCTTCGACCTCGACAACATCCGCGTCCAGGTCTCGGGCGGCAAGTTCTACGAGGTCGATGCCTTCATCGCTTACCGGATCTCGGATCCGCGCACGTTCCGCGCGGCTGTGTCCGGCCAGGTGGAACTCGCCGAAGCCCGCCTGAGGACGCGCCTCGACGCGGCGCTACGCCGCGTCTACGGCCTACGCGACTTCGAGGCAGCTCTGTCGGAGGAGCGCGGCAACATGATGCGCGAGGTGCGCGATCAGCTTCGCCCCGACGCGACCTCGCTCGGCCTCGACATCGAGGATGTGCGCATCCGCCGGACCGACCTGACGGCCGAGGTTTCGCAGCAGACCTATGACCGCATGAAGGCCGAGCGTCTGGCCGAGGCGGAGCGCCTGAGGGCGCGCGGCAACGAGGCGGCGCAGCGCATCAGGGCGCGGGCCGACCGCGAGGTCGTCGAAATCGTTGCCGAGGCGCAGAAGGAATCGGAAATCCTGCGCGGTGAGGGCGAGGCGCAGCGCAGCGCGACCTTCGCGGACGCCTATAAGCGCGATCCCGCCTTCTTCGACTTCTATCGCTCGATGAACGCCTATGGCACGGCGCTGGACAACACCGGAACGACGATGGTGCTCTCGCCCGAATCCGAGTTCTTCCGCTACTTCCGCGATCCGGGCAGCAAGCCCGGGCCGGCACCTTCCGCGCCACCGGCCGCGCCTGCGACCCAACCCGGCACCGCCCAGTAGCGGGCGGTGCAGGATTTTCTGGTAGCAATTGGCCTGGTCCTGGTGATCGAGGGGCTGGTCTATGGCGGGGTTTCCGCTTTTGGCC
>NZ_RZRX01000012.1:0-52969 GCF_003997405.1 Mesorhizobium sp. M2A.F.Ca.ET.042.01.1.1 | reverse complement strand
GGACCCGCCGCGGCCGCCGCCGCCGGTGCGGACCGCCGTGCCCGATCTGCCGACGCCGGCAGCGGGCCAGGAAATCCTGCTCTACCGCATCGAGGTGCCGGTCTATTCGGCCGTGCCACCGGTCGCGCAGCATCTGACGATGGCGACGCTCGGCACCTTCCACGAACGCCGTGGCGAGCAGAGCCTGTTGTCGTCGGACACCGATCTGCAGCCCGTCTGGGGCCGTATCTTCGGCCAGGACGCCACGCTAGGCTGGTCGGGAACGGTCTCGCCCTCCTTCGACGGCACTTTGTTCGGGCTTCAGGCCGGGTTCGACCTTATCGGCCGTGAAACCGCCTCCGGCTCCCTCGACCGCGCCGGCCTGTTCCTTGCCTATGGCAGCATGAACGGCGACCTGCGCGGCCAGGCGCTGGGTCAGGATGGTCTTGCGGTCGGCAGCCTCGACGTCAGCGGCACCAGCGTCGGCGGCTACTGGACCCGTATCGGCAAGTCCGGCTGGTATCTGGACGGCGTGCTGATGGCGACCTTCTTCGGCGGCTCGGCCTCATCCTCGCGCGACATCGGCATCGATGTCGGCGGAACCGGTGTCACCGCTTCGCTCGAAGGCGGCTATCCGGTCGCGCTCGGGCAAGGCTGGACCCTGGAGCCGCAGGCGCAACTGGTCTGGCAGCATCTGTCGCTCGACGACGCCAGGGACAGGTTCTCCTCGGTATCGTTCGATTCCGACGATGACGTCACCGGCAGGATCGGATTGAGGCTGCAGGGCGAGACGGTCCTCGATGGGATGCCGCTGCAGCCCTATCTCAAGGCCAATCTCTGGCACGATTTCGGCGGCACCGACCGCGTCGACTTCGAGGGCACCGGCATCTCGACCCAGAGCCGGTCCACTTCGTTCGAGTTCGGCGGCGGCGTGGTCGCCAAAGTGAGCGACACGGTCAGTGTCTTCGCCACCGGCGACTACACCACCAATCTCGCCGGCGACAAGCGCCGCGTGCTGGAAGGCAATCTGGGCGTGAGTGTTAAATGGTAAGGCCAACAGGCCTTACCATTTGCCCGGCTGGCCTCAATTCCCCGAGCGCATCGCCACCGTTGCGATGCCGGCGCCGACCAGCAGCGTGCCGCCGGTGCGGTTGAAGATGCGGATGGCCTTCGGGTTGCGCACGATGGCGCGCGCCCTCGATGCGACCAGCGCGTAGCCGAAGGCGTTGGCGAAGGCCAAGGTCAGGAAAGTCGTCTCAAAGATCAGCATCTGCGTCCAGAAGTCGGCGTGCCGGTCGAGGAACTGCGGCAGGAAGGCGACGAAGAAGGTGATGCTCTTCGGATTGAGCGCCGTCACCAGCCAGGCATGCGCCATCATCCTTGCCGCCGAAACCGCGTCGGTGCGCGGCTCGGCCTTCAGCGCGCCGCCGGCGCGGAACAGTTTTATGCCGAGATAGATAAGGTAGCCGGCGCCGATCACCTTCAAGATGGTGAACACGGTGGCCGAAGCCGCGAGCAGCGCGCCGATGCCGAGCATCGACAGCGTCATGGCGGTGAAGTCGCCCAGCGCCACGCCCACCGCCATCGGCAGCGCGGTGCGCCAGCCCTGGCCCAGCGCATAGGAGACGACCAAAAGGATCGTCGGGCCCGGAATGACGAGAAGGATGGAAGAGGCGGCGGCGAAGGCAGCCCAGTTTTCGAAGGACATTTCCCTGCTCCTTGAGCGCAAAGAAAAGGATAAATCCTGGGGTCGTCGGGAATGTAAAGGGGCCGCCGGAAAAATCTTCAGCAAAAATCTTCAACGCCTCGACCGGTAGCCCCATCAGCCGGCGCGACGATCCGTTAGGGTTAAGCCGAACCAGCGGTCTTTCACCCTTTTTCAACCATGAGTGACGAAAATGCCGTCATCCGGCCGGACCGTGCTTCCCGCCGGCAGCGTAGGGTTTGGTGTATGCGCGAGTTGCCGCAAAGTCCGCCTTCCAAGGGCGCAATCGATACCGAAATTCAGCTTTCCCGCCGCGCTGTGCTTTCGGGCGCCGGCGCCATGGCGCTGCTCGGCCTTGCCGGCTGCAGCACCACCGACACGCTCGACCTGCCGCAGATGCAGCTCGACAACACCGTCACCGGTTCCGTGCCGCCCATGCGCCCGGCGATCAGCGTCGACAAGAACATCACCGGCCCCGACGTCATGTACGCCTCGCTCACCGATGGCGGTTTCGAGGTGCCGGCCGTGCCGTGGCAGAAGGTCAAGCCGCAGTTCCGCCGCCAGATCGTCGTCGACAAGACGGGCGAGGCGCCCGGCACCATCGTTGTCCACCTGCAGGAGCGCATGCTTTATCTCGTCCAGCCGGGTGGCGATGCCATCCGCTATGGCGTCGGCATCGGCAAGGACGGCTTCCGCTGGTCGGGCCGCGCCAACATCCAGTATGGCCGCGAATGGCCGGTCTGGACACCGCCGCCGGAGATGATCCAGCGCAAGCCGGAACTGATGAAATGGCAAGGCGGCCAGCCCGGCGGCCTCACCAATCCGCTCGGAGCCCGGGCGCTCTACATCTACCAGAACGGGAAGGACACCGGCTACCGCATCCACGGCTCGCCCGAATGGTGGAGCATCGGCCAGGCGATGTCCTCGGGCTGCGTGCGCCTGATCAACCAGGACATCATCGACCTCTACAGCCGCGTTTCCAAGAAGAACCCGGTCGTCGTGGTCTGATCTTTTCGAGGCGGCCATTCGGCCGCCTCCCCACGATACCGTTTCTTCCGTTGCGCGATGCCGCAAGACAGGCGAAGGTGCCCTGAAAACCTTCGCTTCGGGAGAGAACGAGCATGGCTGGAACCTTCGTCATCGCGCAGGGCGGCGGCCCGACCGCTGTCATCAACCAGACGGTCGTCGGCGCCACGCTGGAAATCCGCAAGCGTCATCCCGGCGCCAGGGTGCTGGGTTCGATCCACGGCGTACGCGGCATCCGCGACGGCAACTATGTCGATCTCTCCGCCATCCCCGAGGACCGGCTGCGGCTGGTCGCCGGGACGCCGAGCGCGGCGCTGGGCTCGACCCGCGACAAGCCTGACGCCGCCTATTGCGAGGTCATCCTCAACGGCCTGAAGAAGGTCGGCGCCGACGCCTTCATCTATATTGGCGGCAACGACACTTCGGGCACGCAGCAGATCCTGACCGATGCCGCCGGCGGTTCGATCGCCTTCGTGCATGCGCCCAAGACCATCGACAACGACCTCGAGGAGAACGACCACACGCCGGGCTTCATCTCGGCGGCCGAGTTCGTCGCCGGCGCCTTTCTCTCCGTCGACCTTGATTTCCGCGCCTTGCCCGGCATCTATGTCGGCATCGTCATGGGCCGCCATGCCGGCTTCCTCACCGCCGCCGCGGCCGCCTGGCAGCTCGACCCCGACAGCGGCCCGCACCTGGTCTATGTGCCGGAACGCGCCTTCTCGGCGAAGCGCTTCATCGATGAAGTGCGCGAAAAGCTGGATCGCCACAAGCGCTGCATCGTCGCCGTCTCGGAAGGCGTCAGCACCGCCGACGGCAAGGCGCTGGTCGAAAGCCTGGTGCCGCCCGAGAAGCTTGAGCGCGACCAGCACGGCAACGTCAAGCTGTCGGGCAGCGACCTGCCGGCGGCGCTGGAACGAGCGCTGGCCGAAGGCCTGCCCGGCAAGCGCGCACGCGTCGATGCTTTAGGCTATATGCCCCGCGGCTATGTCGGCGCCATCAGCGCCGTCGACGCCCAGGAGGCCTTCGACGCCGGCGCCTTCGCCGTCGCCGTCGCAGGGGAAGGCGGCGGTTCGGTGGCGATCCAATATGACGGGTCGAAGACCGTGCTGAAAAAGGTGCCGCTGAAGGCGGTGGCCGGCAAGACGCGCCATATGCCCGACGATTTCATGCAGCCGGACGCCAACCAGCTTTCGGAAGCCGGCATGGCCTATCTGAAGCGTCTCGTGCCGGAAAAGTACAAGGTCGGGAAGCCGTTCGTCTGATGGGCGGTCCGATGCCCGAGCTTGAGGTCGGCGACTGGTTCGGCAAGGCGACAGTCGATGCCGGCACGACGATGCTGACCGAGCCCTTCGTGCATGATTTCGTGCGCGCCAACATCTGGCATTTGAAGGGCCGCGACGCCGACCTCCTGGTAGACACCGGCATGGGCATCCGTCCGCTGGCGCCTGAGATCGACACGCCGCCCGGCAAGCCGCTCATCGTCGTCGCCACCCACATCCATCTCGACCATGTCGGCTCGCTGCACGAATTTCCTCTCAGGATGGGACCGAAGGTGAGCGCGGCGCAGTTCGACGGCATGGATGATACCGTCACCTACGCCTACATGTTCCACAATCTCGACGGCGCCGTCTCGAAACTGCCGGCGCCGGACTGGAAGGCAGCCGACTATCGCATTCCTTCCGCGCCGCTGACCCGCGCGCTCGACGAGGGCGATGTCGTCGATCTCGGCGACCGGAAATTCCGCGTGCTGCATCTGCCCGGGCATTCGCCGGACTCCATCGCGCTCTTCGACGAGGCCGATGGCCTATTCTTTGCCGGCGACGCCATCTATGACGGCATGCTGATCGACGACCTGCCGGATTCCGACCGCACGGCCTATTGCCGCACCATGCAGCGCCTGCTCGACCTGCCGATCCGCATCGGCCATGGCGGCCACGGCCCGAGTTTCGACCGCGCCAGAATGCACGAAATCGCTTCCTCTTATCTGCGCCGGCGGCAGCGTTTCGTGAGCGGCCTCTGAATTAAATCTTTGTAAGGTCACCCAAAGGCCCTGATTCGGGCCATTCCGCGTCCTAAATCTTGATGGTCGATCCGGCCGGCTGCCATGTGCGGCGAGGCAGGCATTCCCGGTCGCCGACACGTCGACGGGCGCTCCTCCAGAAGCGCCTGCGGCGCTGGATCAACCTCTCGCCCGGACAGAACGACCATGTCACCATCAAGCATTCTTCGCAGACATCGCGTCGCCGCCCTGCTGGGCGCCGCGCTGATCATTTCTCCCGTCGTCGTCTCCTTTGCCCAGAACAATGCAAGCCTCAGCACCGTGGCCGCCACGACCCAGACCCCGGTCGCCGGCATCACGGCCCCGAACGGCTCTTTCGCCCCGGTCATCGCCGTCACCAAGCCGGCGGTCGTCACCATCACCTCGATCATGAAGGCGCAGCCACAGGTGGGTGATGACGGTTCGCCCCTCGGCGGCAATGTGCCGTTCGACCAGTTCTTCCAGCAGTTCTTCGGCGACCAGGGCATGCCGATGCCGCGCACGCCGCCGCAGCAGCAGGGGCAGCGCGCCGAGGCGCTCGGCTCCGGCTTCATCGTCGGCGCCGACGGCACCATCGTCACCAACAATCACGTTATCGATGGCGCGAGCTCCATCAAGGTGACGCTCGACGACGGCACCGAGCTTCCTGCCAAGCTCGTCGGCCATGACGCCAAGAACGATCTCGCTGTGCTCAAGATCAAGGCCGACAAGCCGCTGCCAACCGTCAAATGGGGCGATTCCAGCAAGCTGATGACCGGCGACCAGGTGCTGGCGATCGGCAATCCGTTCGGCATCGGCACCACCGTCACCGCCGGGATCGTCTCGGCGCGCGGCCGCGACCTGCACAGCGGGCCGTTCGACGATTTCATCCAGATCGACGCGCCGATCAACCACGGCAATTCCGGCGGTCCGCTGGTCGACGTCAACGGCAATGTCATCGGCATCAACACCGCCATCTATTCGCCCAATGGCGGCAGCGTCGGCGTCGGTTTTGCCATCCCGTCGGACCAGGCTGAGAAGGTCGTCGCCAAGCTGATGAAGGGCGGCGACATCGAATACGGCTATCTCGGCGTGCAGATCCAGCCGGTCACGCCGGATGTCGCCAGCGCCATCGGCCTCGACCATCCGGGCGGCGCCCTGGTTTCCCAGGTCACCGACGGGTCGCCGGCGGCCAAGGCCGGCATCGAAACCGGCGATGTCATCACCGGCTTCGGCGGCCAGGAAATCAAGGACCCCAAGGATCTGTCGCGCGCCGTCGCCGACGTGTCGCCCGGCGCCAAAGAGACCGTCAACATCTGGCGCAAGGGCAAGGCGATGCAGATCTCCGCCGATGTCGGCCGCAACGCCGAAGATCAGAAGACGGCTTCGAACGGCAATGAAGGCCGCAGCCCGTCGGCCGAACAGGGCTTGCGCGTTCCCTCGCTCGGCCTCGGCCTGACCGACCTCACGCCCGATATCCGCGACCAGCTCAACCTTGCCGGCAACCAGCGCGGCGCGGTGGTCGAGCGGGTCAATCCGGACAAGGCGGCTTCGGCCGCTGGCATCCAGCCGGGCGATGTCATCGTCGGCGTCGACCAGACGCCGGTAAGGACGGCCAGGCAGGCCAATCAGGCGATCGCCGAGGCCGGCAAATCCGGCAAGAAGTCGGTTCTCCTGCTGATCGATCGCGGCGACGCGCAGATCTTCGTCGCCGTGCCTTTCGCCGCCGGCTGAGAAGCGCTTCGGCAGGGCCTGCCGGTATCTCCGGCGGGCTCTGCCTCAAGATTTCTGTTGCCCCCCGAGGCGTATTCGAGAACACTCCCTACGGTCGATCAAATCCGGCACGAGGGATGTGTTGATGGTCACGCGCGGCTTCTTTTCCGGACGGCGTCCCCCTTCCGACACCGATGCGCGCATTCCGCCCGGCCAGTATCTGGAGCAGGGTTTTCCCGTGCTTTCGGCGGGGCCGACGCCGCGCGTGCGCACGGAGGATTGGTCTTTCACCCTCAAGCAGGGGCCGAAGCCGATCAAGAAATGGAACTGGGCCGAGTTCAACGCCCTGACGCAAAGCAAGATGACGCGCGACATCCATTGTGTGACGGCCTGGACAAAATTCAACACGCCCTGGCAGGGCGTCATGATCGACGACATCCTCGCCGACGCCGGCATCGAGCCGCCGACCGCCTACACGCTGGCTCTGTCCTTTGACGGCTATTCCACCAATGTGCCGACCAAGGACCTCGTCACCGGTAAGGCGATGGTGGCGCTGCTCTATGAAGGCAAGCCGATCACGCCGGATCATGGCGGGCCGGCGCGGCTATTGGTGCCGCATCTCTATTTCTGGAAGTCGGCCAAATGGGTGAACGGGCTGCAGTTCACCGAGCGCGACGAACCAGGCTTCTGGGAACTTCGCGGCTATCACATGTATGGCGACCCCTGGCGCGAGCAGCGCTATTCAAGCGATCCATAAGGGGCGACCCGTGAGGGGCGATTCCGTGAGGGGTGATCAATGAGCGCCGAGCCGTCGCCGCAATCGCCCTGGCAGGCAGCCACGATCACCCGCATCGAAAAGCGCACGCCGCGCGTCACCAGCTTCTGGTTCCAGCCGTCGCGGCCTTTCGCTCACCTTGCCGGACAGCATGTCGACATCAGGCTGACGGCGCCGGACGGCTATCAGGCGCGCCGCTCCTATTCCATCGCCTCGGCGCCGGAAGCAAGCGGCGGCGTCGAGCTGGCGATCGAGCGGCTCGACGACGGCGAGGTCTCGCCCTTCTTCCACGACGTGGCCGCCGTCGGCGACGAGATCGAGCTGCGCGGACCGCTGGGCGGCCATTTCATCTGGGAGGAGAGCGACGGCGGGCCGATCCTTCTGGTCGGCGGCGGCTCCGGCGTCGTGCCGCTGATGGCGATGGTGCGCCATCGCACGCTGCGCAACAAGGCGACGCCCGTTGCGCTGGTGTTTTCGGCGCGGATCTGGGACGAGGTGATTTTTCGCGACGAGCTGATCGGCTTGGACGACCGTCGCGACGGGTTCGATCTGGTGCTGACGCTGACCCGCGAGCCGGCGAGGCGCCCCTCCGATTATTCCCGGCGCGTCGACGCCCGCATGATGGCGCAGGCCGTCGAGCGCCTGCCCAAGGCGCCGAAGCTCGCCTATGTCTGCGGCTCGAATGCGTTCGTGTCAGCCGCCGCCGACGCCTTGATCGGCGCCGGTGTCCCGGCGGGGATCATCCGGACCGAGCGCTACGGGGTTTAGGAGCATGATCCCGACGACGATGATCCCGCAACGGTCCTCGCCTCGACCGACAAGCCTTCAGGCCTCGATGTCCAGCGCTGACAATGGCCTCGAACAGCAGGCCAGGATATAGCCGTCATCGATCTCGTGATCGAGAATGCCGCCATTGTGGCTCATCGAGACCTCGCCCGAGACCTTTTTCACCTTGCAGGTTCCGCAGAGACCGAATTCGCAGGCCGCCGGGATCCTGACGCCCGAAGCGCGCGCCGTCTGCAGCACGGTCTGTCCGGCGACGCATTCCGCATCGACATTTGAGAGCGAAAAGCGGACCGGGGTCACCGCCTCCGCGAGCGGCATGGCGTCGTCGCCGGCCGGCATAGCGAACGGCGCGGGGACTTCTTCCAGGGCCGGCGCGGCGAAGCTCTCCTGATGGTAGCGGCTCATGTCAAAGCCGGCGGCCTCCAGCATCTGGCGCACGGCGCGCATGAAGGGGTCGGGCCCGCAGCAGAAGATCTCCCGCTCGCGGAAGTCGGGTGCCAGGAGCGGCAGCCGGATCGCGTCGATGCGGCCCATATGGCCGAACCAGCCCTCGCGGCTCGATCGCTCCTCGATCATGAAGCCGAGCGACAGGCCGGGCATGCGGCTGCCGAGCAGTTCGAGCTCCTTGCGGAAGATGATCTCTTCCGGCCGCCGCGCGCAGTTGACGAAGCCGACATCGGTCCAGGGCGCGCAGTCGTTCAGCCAGCGCAGCATCGACATCATCGGCGTGACGCCGGACCCGGCCGAAATGAACAGATATTTGGCCGCCGGATGGCTGTGCAGCGAGAAATCGCCGGCCGGCCCGTAGGCCTTCACATGGACGCCGGGCTTCAGATTGTCGAACATCCAGCGCGTGCCGACGCTGTCGGCTTGCGCTTTCACCGTCACCGCGATCGAGAACGGCCGCGACGGCGAGGACGACAGCGTGTAGGTCCGCATCAGCGGCCCGTCTGCCGTCGGCAATTCCAGCGTCACGAACTGCCCGGGTTTGTAGCGGAACCAGGTCTGATTGTCGGAGCGGAAGGTGAACGTCTTCACCTGCGGCGCCTCGTCGCTGACGCCGATCACTTCCAGCACCTGCAGCCTGTCGTTCCAGGGCGCCATCTCGTCGAGATGGCGATAGAGGCCGAGATCCGTCATCGCGTTCATCTCCTCAGCCTTCAGGCGACGCTGCGCAGCGCCGGGCGACCGCCTTCGGCGAGGCGCGGACCGATGAAGGAGGTGTACCACTCGACGAACTGGATGACGCCGCCCTCATGCAACTCGGAATAGGGACCGGGCTCGTAAGCCGGCGACAGGATTCCGAGCGCGTTTTCCTCGACGATGCGGCGGTCCTGATCGTTGGTCTCGGTCCAGACATGGGTGAGTTCTGCCAGATCGTAGTCGACGCCTTCCACCGCGTCCTTGTGGACCAGCCATTTCGTCGTCACCGCGGTCTCGGTGGCGCTGATCGGCAGCACACGGAAGGTGACGGCGTGATCGATGAGGATGTGGTTCCACGTGGTCGGGTAATGGTAGTGCATCAACGTGCCGATGCGGTCGGCGGCGACGCTGGCGGACAGGTTGTTCGCCACGGCGCGCTTGCCGCTCATCGTGTAGCTGACGGCGTCGCGCAGCAGCGGCGCGCGCGTCGCGCGGTATTGCCCGGCCGGGTCGATCCGGAACCGGCTCGGCAGACCCGCCGCCTCGCATTTCGCCCAGTGCGCAAGCATTTCCGGATCGCTGTCGGCGCCTTGCACACCGGTGACCGTCGGCGCTTCCGGGAAGGTCTTGCACAGTTCCGGATGGTTGCCGGCGCAATGATAGCACTCGCGGTTGTTTTCCCAGACGAGCTTCCAGTTGCCCTTTTCGACGATCGTCGATTCGAACGCGACCTTCGCCTCGCTCAGCCGGTGCGGCAGGAGATAGGGTTCGATCATGGCGCGCATCGGCGCGAAGTCGGCCGGCTCTTTTGCCAGGCAAATGAAGATGTAGCCGCCGACGCTCTCGCAGGCGACCGGCTTCAGGCCGAACTGGCTCTTGTCGAATCCTTCCGCCATCTGGCGCGCGAACAGCAGCCGCCCGTCGAGCTCGTAAGTCCACTGATGGTAGGGACAGACCAGCTTGGCGGCGGTGCCCTTGTCGGTGTTGCACACGCGGCTGCCGCGATGCCGGCAGGAGTTGTGGAAAGCGTTGATCCTTCCCTTCTGGTCGCGGACCAGCACCACCGGATAATCGCCGATCTGAACGGTGATGTAGCTGCCTGGTTTCGGCAGCTCGCAATCATGGCCGATGAACAACCAGTCACGATACCAGATCAGCTCCATATCGAGCTTGAAATAGTCGGGATCGGTGTAGAAGGGCTGCTCAAGCGAGTAGCCCGGCTTGCGGCTCTGCAGGAGCCTCAGCATGTCGTTGCGCGCATCCATGTCCTGTCCTCGCATCAAGGACTGAACTGGTGGTGATGGAGAAGAACGACCGCCACCGGCAGGGCCGGGCACGCGCCGTCCGCCTCTTGACCGCCCACCGCGATCAGTCGAGTTCAAAATGTCTCTGGCTGGTTTCCGGGCTTTGGAGTTGCCCTCGCGGGCGGTCGCAACACCTTCCCAGGCCCATGGCCCAGTGGTCTCCCGTTGCGACCTCACTCCACCACCGTTGCGGGGGCAGCGCCGGATTTCGACCGGCTTCCCAATTCTCCGCCTCGTCGCGACGAAGCGGCACCTGAGATGGCCTGATCTAACCACGACAGCCGGTTTCCCGTCGGCATGAAAACGACATCGCATCCATGCGGCGCGACAATGGGCGGCATATTGACGGTGCTGAGTCTCGTCCTTGCGCCATGCCTCGGCTTCCAGAACTCCTCGGGACGAGCTTCAGGAAGGCTCCGATGGTTAACAGTATCAAAAAGTGACTATTAGCAGATTCTAAAATCGAACCGAACGGTTCGTTTCTGTTGACGGTGCGTACAGGATGCTGTGAACGTTGGCGCTCCGACACACTTGGTGAGCCAACTGCCGAACTCACATAAGTCCTTGATTAAACTCGATAAAAATATAGTCATAGGCATGCTTATGAAAACTTCAAGATGCGGATTCATGGTCCAGACGAAAAAACTTCGTGATTGGAATCCGGCGATCGGCTCACCCAAATCAGCGCTGTCCGAACGACGCGATTTCATTCCCAAGACACGCCGCTAGACGGACTGAATAAAAATACTGGAGTAGCAAAAATGAAAAAGATTGTTCTCACTGCCGCCGCCCTTCTGGCAATTTCCGGCAGCGCCTTTGCCGGTAGCGACAATTACAACGCGCAGGCGGCCAACCCGCCGGCCGCCACGGTCGACTCTTCTTACACAGCCTCGGTCCGCAAGTCCGAACCGGCTGAACAGAAGCCTGTCACCACGGGCGCCGACCGCAACCTTTTCGGTAACAACTGACAGCCGACTTCGAACGGCGACGGGTTTGCCCGTCGCCTCGGTCGGATCAGTAAATTCAGGAGTACTGAGATGAAAAAGATCATTCTTGCCACCGCGGCTCTCATGGCGGTTTCCTCGGCTGCTTTCGCGGGCAGCGACAATTACGGCAACAGCGGCGTCAACCAGCCGGCTCCCGCCGTGGATACGACCCGCACCTCGTCGATCGGCACCGACTCGCCGGTCTACAAGCTGCTGAATTCGTCGCGCGACGGGCAGAAGTCGGCTCCGCAGGGCGCCGACCGCGACCACTTCGGCAATCGTTAACAGCCGACCGTGATTTGAAAACAGGAGCGGCGGGCCGAGGCCCGCCGCTTTTTCTTTGCCGCAGCGGCTCTGCGCTCAGGCCGCCTTCGCTTCTTCGCGATGCAGCGTGAAGGAATGGCCGTCGGCGTCGAAAATATGCAGATCGCCGGCGCTTGCGTTGAGCCGCAGTGTCTCACCGCGCTTGACCTCGATATTGCCCGGCAGCTTGGCGACCAGCGGCAGGTCTGCGCGGCCGATATCGATATAGACGAGCTGAACCTCGCCGAGTTGCTCGATATAGTCGACCTTGCCCTCGAAAAGGTAGTCGGAACCGGTGGCGATCGCGAGATCCTCCGGCCGCACGCCGAAGCTGACCGCCGCGCCATTCGCCGAGGCAGGCGTCGCGATCGGCACCGTCGCCTTGCGGTCGCCGACATGGCTGACCACGGTCGGATTGCCGGCCTTCTCGATCTTTGCCGGCAATATGTTCATCGCCGGCGAGCCGATGAACTGGGCGACGAACAGATTGCCCGGACGCTTGTAGAGTTCCATCGGCGTGCCGACCTGCTCGACCCGGCCGTCCTTCAGCACCACGATGCGGTCCGCCAGCGTCATCGCCTCGACCTGGTCGTGCGTCACATAGATCATGGTGGTGTTCGGCATCGATTCCTTGAGCTTGGCGATCTCGATGCGGGTGGCGACGCGCAATGCGGCGTCGAGGTTCGACAGCGGCTCGTCGAACAGGAACACTTTCGGGTTGCGCACGATGGCGCGGCCGATGGCGACGCGCTGGCGCTGGCCGCCCGACATCGCCTTGGGCAGGCGGTCGAGATATTTGGTGAGCTGCAGGATTTCCGCGGCCTGCCGCACCCGCTTGTCGATCTCGGCCTTGCTTTCCTTGCCGATCTTCATCGAGAAGGCCATGTTGTCGTAGACGGTCATGTGCGGATAGAGCGCATAGGACTGGAACACCATGGCGATGCCCCGCTTCGACGGCGGCACGTCGTTCACCACCTCGCCGTCGATCTTCAGTTCGCCCCCGGTGATCTCCTCGAGCCCGGCGATCGACCGCAGCAAGGTGGACTTGCCGCATCCCGACGGTCCGACGAAGACGATGAACTCGCCGGATTTAATGTCGAGGTCGATGCCGTGGAGGATGTTAAGGTTGCCGTATGATTTCTTCACCTGGTTCAGCGTGACATCGGCCATGTTTGTCCTCTCCCGTTGATCTTTGTCTGCAAGTTCAGTCGATGCGCCCGAACCAGGCGCCGTATCCGCCGAGGCGGACCGGCCCGCTGCCAGTCTGTCCCGAAAAGCCATGTCCGGGCAAGGGCTGCAGCGCGCCTTGGCCGAGATCGATCTCGGCGGGCTTGCCGCCGAGGTTGAAGGCGCAGACGATCCGCTCATTGCCCTCGCGGCGCGTGAAGGCGACGGTATCGCCATCGCTTTCGATGAAGTCGATATCGCCCTTGCCCAGCGCCGGATGCTGGCGCCGGAAGGCGAGGAAGCGGCGGTAATGCTCGAGCAGCGAGCTTGCGTCGCCCTGCTGCACGTTGACGGCCTGGGACAGGTGCCTGCCTGGCACCGGCAGCCAGGGCTTGGCGGTCGAGAACCCGCCATTCTTGGCCGCGGCCTCCCACACCATCGGCGTGCGGCAGCCGTCGCGGCCCTTGAACTCCGGCCAGAAGCGGATGCCGTAGGGGTCCTGCAGATCCTCGAACTTCAGCTCTGCTTCGCCAAGGCCGAGTTCTTCGCCCTGGTAGATGCATACCGAGCCGCGCAGCGACATCAGAAGCGCCGAGATCACCTTCAGATAGGCGGTCGGGTCCATCTCGTTGGCGGCCCAGCGCGAGGCGACCCGCATCACGTCATGGTTGGAGAAGGCCCAGCACGACCAGCCGTCGCTGGCGACCCGGCCGAAGGCTTCCAGCACCGCGCGCACTTTCGCCGCGCTGATCTTCTCCGGCGCCAGGAAGTCGAAGGAATAGCACATGTGCACGCGCTTGCCGTCGGCGGTGTAGGCGGCGACCACTTCCAGGCCGCGCTGAGAGTCGCCGACCTCGCCGACGGCGGCCTGTGCCGGATATTCGTCCAGAAGCGCGCGGAAGCGCTCGAGGAAACCGAGATTCTCCGGCCGGCTCTTGTCGTAGATATGGTCCTGGTAGTTGTAGGGATTGACCGCGGGTGCGGTCTGGTCGTTGCGCTGTTCCGGCGGCAGCGGCGGGTTGTCCTCCAGCCCCTGGCTGTGGAAATAGAAATTGATCGTATCCAGCCGGAAGCCGTCGACCCCGCGTTCCAGCCAGAAGCGGGTGATGTCGAGCAGCGCGTCCTGGACTTCCCGGTTGTGGAAGTTGAGATCGGGCTGCTCGGCCAGGAAATTGTGCATGTAGTATTGCTGGCGGCTGGTGTCCCACTGCCAGGCCGAACCGCCGAAGATCGACAGCCAGTTGTTGGGCGGCGTGCCGTCCGGCTTGGCGTCGGCCCACACATACCAGTCAGCCTTTGGATTGCTGCGGCTGGAGCGGCTTTCCTTGAACCACGGGTGGATGTCGGCGGTGTGCGACAGCACCTCGTCGATCATCACCTTGAGGCCCAAGCGATGGGCCTCCGCCACCAGCGCGTCGAAATCGGCGAGCGTGCCGAACATCGGGTCGACATCGCAGTAGTCCGAGACGTCATAGCCGAAATCCTTCATCGGCGATTTGAAGAAGGGCGAGATCCAGATGGCATCGACGCCGAGCGAAGCGATGTAGGGCAGACGCTGAACGATGCCCTTCAGATCGCCGATGCCGTCGTCGTTGGAGTCCTGGTAGGAGCGCGGATAGATCTGATAGATCACCGCGCCCCGCCACCAGTCGCGGTCGATCGCAGGGTCTGGTCTCGAAGTCGCCTTCAAAGCCGATTGCATGTCTTCAACCTCCTTTCACCGAGCCGGCAAGCAGCCCGCGGACGAAATAGCGCTGCAGCGAGAAGAACACGATCAGCGGCACGATGATGGTGATGAATGCCGATGTCGTGAGGATTTCCCAATTGCCGCCGCGTGAGCCGAGCAGCGCGTTGAGCTTGGCCGTCAGCACGATCTGATCGGGCGCCGTGCCGAGGAAAACCATCGCCACCAGAAGATCGTTCCATACCCACAGGAACTGGAAGATGGCGAAGGAGGCAAGCACCGGGAACGACAGCGGCAGCACGATCTTGACGAAGATCTCGAAATCGCTGGCGCCGTCGATGCGCGCCGATTCCATGATCTCGCGCGGCAGGCCGGCGATGTAGCTCCTCAGCAGATAGATGGCGAAGGGCAGGCCGAAGCCGGTATGCGCCAGCCAGATGCCGAGATAGGTCTTCGACGGCACGCCGAAGAAGGTGCCGACGCCGTTATAGAGCTTGAGCAGCGGGATCAGCGACATCTGCAGCGGCACGACCAGCAGGCCGATGATGACGGCGATCAGCAGCGCTCGTCCCGGAAAGCGCATCCAGGCAAGCGCATAGGCCGCGAAGGCCGCGATCAGGATAGGGATGATCGTCGCCGGAATGGTCACGGTCAGCGAGTTCATGAACGAGCGGCCGATGCCTTCGGAAAACAGCACCGCATCGTAGTTCGCGGTGGTGAATTTCGGCGGCGCCGAGGAGGCGAAATAGACGCGCTGACCGCGGTCGCCTTCGAATGCCTTCGGCGAGGCGAGCACGAAGCTGCCATCCGCGTTTACCTGCAAGGCGACGCCGTCGCCGAGATCAGCCGCCGTGCCGGCCTTGTATTGCGTCGGCGCCGCTGCCTTGACGCCAAAGGCGCTGATGTCGCGCTTGGCGCCGTCGCCGAAGACGTTGCCTTCGATGACATATTTGCCGTCCTTCTGCGTCTGCGCCGAGGCGGCCGGCAGCCGCCCGGCCTCGGTCTGGCTGGAGCTGGCGAAGGAATTCCACCAGCCCGATGCGATGATCTGGTCCTTGTCTCGCAGCGACGAGACGAGAATGCCGAGCGTGGGGATGGTCCAGATGACGACGAAGACCAGCACGGCGATATGAACGCCGAAGCGGCTGACGAAGGACTTTCCGGTGGACGCGGCCATCTCAATGCCCTCCCGTCTCTTTGTTGGCCTGCCGGATGTTCCAGACCATGATCGGAATCACCGCGATCATGATGATGATGGCGATGGTCGCGCCGCGGCCGAAATCGCCGCCGCCGCGGAACATCCAGTCGAACATCAGATTGGCCAGCACCTGGCTGTTCCATTGGCCGTTGGTCATGGTCAGCACGATGTCGAACACTTTGAGCACCAGTATGGTGATGGTGGTCCACACCACCGCGATCGTGCCCCAGATCTGCGGCACCATGATTTTCCAGAAGATCTGGAACGGGTTGGCGCCGTCGATGACCGCAGCCTCGAGCGTCTCTTCCGGAATGCCGCGCAGCGCCGACGAAAGGATGACCATCGCAAAACCTGTCTGGATCCAGATCAGGATCACCATGAGGAAGAAATTGTTCCAGAACGGCAGCGATATCCACACCTGCGGCTGGCCGCCGAAATACTGGATGATGGCGTTGAGCAGGCCGATCTGCACCTGGCCCTCGCCGCGGTACTCGTAGATGAACTTCCATATCACGCTGGCGCCGACGAATGAGATGGCCAGCGGCAGGAAGATCAGGCTCTTGGCGATCGTGCCCCACCAGATCTTGTCGGTGAGCACGGCGATGATCAGCCCGAGGAAGGTGCAGGCCGCCGGCACCACCGCCAGCCACAGGATGTTGTTGAGGATCGAGTTGCGGAAATCATGGTCGCCGAACGCCCACTCGTAATTGGCGAGGCCGACGAAATTCTCGCCGCCGCGATCGAGGAAGGAGAGCCGCAGCGTCTCGATCACCGGGTAGATCAGATAGATGGTGAGGATGATCATCGCCGGACCGACGAACAGCCAGGGTCGCACCAGGCCCTGCCGGCGCAGATTGTCGACGGCTGCCGTGCCTGAGACGCCGCGCGACGGGAAAACGAGATCGAGCAGTTTGTTGGCGCCCCAGAAATAGGCGACACAGCCGCCGACGCCGATGATGATGACGAATATGGCCGAGAAAATCTGAGCCGCCATGGGTCCCTCTCCCTGCGCATGACCGGCCAGCCGGGGCTGGCGGTCGGATGCACCGACTTTCGGTTATTCGGAACGATCGAAACGCGAAGGCTTCCGGCGTGGACCGCCGGTCGGATCCGGGCCGTAGCCCGGATCCTGGTGGAGGATGAGGAAAATATCAGGCCGCGCGCGGCGGCCCGTTTGCCGGATGGCTACTTGATGGCATCCCAGCTTTTCTGGATGTCGGCGGCGACGTCCTGCGCGGACTTGCCGCCGACCAGGTCGATCATGCCGGTCCAGAACGAGCCCGCGCCGACCTTGCCGGGCATCAGGTCAGAGCCGTCGAACCGCACCGTGGTGGCCCCGACCAGGATCTCGCCCTGCTTCTTCAGCGCGTCGCTGCCATAGGCGTCCTTGTTGGCCGCCTTGAACGGGGTGACGAAGCTCTTCTGCGCCATCCACAATTCATGCGCGAGCGGCATCTGAAGGAACTTGATGAACTCGCGCGAGGCCTTGGAGTCCTTGGTGATCATCACCAGCGTTCCGGCCACTTCCAGCGGCGTGCCCAGCTCCGGCTTGGAGGCGTAGGGCGGATAAGGGAAGAAGTCCGCATCCTGCCCGAGCTTCACGTTCTCCGGGAAGAAGGAAGGAATGAACGACGCCTGATGGTGCATGTAGCATTTGGGCGGAACGGTGAAGAGGCCCTTCGGACTGTCGCGGAAGTCGGTCGCCGCGACCGCCTTGGCGCCGCCGTCCACCATCTTGTCGTCGGTGGCGATCTTGCCGAAGATGTCGATGGCGTTGACCACGGCCGGATCGGTGAACGGAATCTCGTTCTTCGTCCACTTGTCGTAGACCTCCGGCGGCTGGGTCCGGAGCATAATGTCCTCGACCCAGTCGGTCGCCGGCCAGCCGGTGGCGCCGCCGGATCCGAGCCCGATGCACCAGGGCTTGCCGCCGTCGGCGACGATCTTCTTCTCGAGATCGGCGAGTTCTTCCTGGGTCTTCGGCACCTTGTAGCCGGCCTCGTCGAAATTGTCCGGCGAGTACCAGACCAGACCCTTCACGTCGATCTTGTAGGGGAAGGCGTAGAAGCCGGGCTTGCCGTCCTTGCCCGTATAGGTGCCGAGCTTGGCCCAGGAGTCGCCGGCGGCATAATTTTCCTTGATCCAGGCGGCGACGTCGTCGCCCAGCGGGGTCAGCACGCCCTTGGAAGCAAGGTCCTGGATCAGACCAGGCTGCGGCAGGACGGCGATGTTGGGCGGGCTGCCGGCCTGGGTGTCGATGACGATCTGCTGCTCATAATTCTCGGACGAGGAATATTTCACCTCCGCGCCGGTGGCTTCCTGGAAATAATCGAGAACCGAACGCACAAGCGTCTCGTCCTCGCCGCGCCACGGCCCGAAGATCGTCAGCGTCTCGCCCTTGAGGTCGACTTTCTTGAGGTCGTCGTAGTTCGCCCAGTGGAATTTCGAATCCTCGCCCGGCTTGAACTTCAGTTCGGCATGTGCCGGCAGGCCAAGGGTGAGCGCAGCGAACGCGGCACCCAAGAGAAGCATTTTCTTCATCGCAGTCCTCCCAGTGTTGAGACAGTTCGGACGAAACCTCCATTTCGTCCGCCGACGCCCACGGAACTGTGACTCAGCGAGAAGGCAACCGCAACCTTTCAAAGAGTGTTCCAAAGCGCTTTGGCTGACTTGATCTCGCCATTGAATTGTCACGAAGTCAAGAGGCTCATGTTGCTAATCGATTTAAAAAATGCCAATTGCCTTAAGAAAGTGCATTGCAGCAAGCTTTTTTGGCGCTGCAGCAGCAATTTTGGCTTCAAACACGGTCGATGCGCCTCTAAGCTCACTTCGTCTGGCAATTGCGCCAGCCATCACGGATCGAACAGAATTGAAAGCGCTTTGAGGCTGGAGGCCTACGATGAACCTCAAGCAACTGTCGCACATGCTGTCGCTTTCGCAGACCACGGTCAGCCGGGCATTGAACGGCTACCCCGAGGTCAGCGAGGAAACCCGGCGCCGGGTGATGGACGCCGCCAAGCGCCATGGCTACCGGCCGAACCCCAGCGCGCGCCGCCTCGCCACCGGCAAGTCCGGCATGATCGGCTATGTGCTGCCGACGGGCGCCGCCGTCGACATCGATCCGCATTTCGTCGAGTTCCTCTCCGGCCTCGGCGACTATGCCCGGTCGCACGAGCTCGACCTCGTGCTGTCGCCAGCCGATGCCGACGATGAGGAGACCACCTACCGCCGCATCGTCGCCAACCGGCAGGTCGACGCCGTCTACATCTCCTCGCCGCGTCCGGCTGACCGGCGGCTGGCCCTGGTCAATACGCTGGGCATACCCTTCATCGCCCATGGCCGCAGCGAAGGTCTGGATTTCGATTATCCCTATCTCGACATCGACAATGAGGGCGCCTTCCACGAGGCGGCGCGGCTGCTGCTCCAACTCGGCCACAAGCGCCTGGCGCTGATCAACGGCAATGAGCGCGAGACCTTCGCCATCCACCGCGAGCGCGGCATGCGCCGGGCGCTTGCCGCGAGCGGCCTGATGCTCAGCGAGCGCCATATCCGCTCCGTGACCATGACCGAGGAAAACGGCTATCGCGCCGCCCGCCGCCTGCTCGAGGAAGCCGAGCCGCCGACGGCGATCGTCTGCTCCAGCCTGATCATGGCGCTGGGCGTCGTGCGCGCCGTGCGCGATCTTGGCCTGACCATACCGGGCGACCTGTCGCTGATCGCCCATGACGACGTCTTCCCCTGGCTCCGACCCGAGAATTTCCCGGTGCCTTTGTCGACGACACGCTCCTCGATCCGCCTCGCCGGCGCTCGCGTCGCCGAACGCCTGGCGGCGCGCATATCGGGCCTGGAAGAAGGCGCGCGCGGCGAGGTCTGGCCGGTGGATCTGGTGGTGCGTGGATCGGTGGCGGGTGCACCGGTCTAGGGCAGGATCCAACAGCCTGGCCAGCCGCCGCCTTTCGGGCTGTCTTTACCTCGTGGGACAACGATCCGCCTTCGCCTGCTCCTGATCTTGGACGGCGACAACCGGTAAGCCTGGACCGTCAACCGATCCTTCAGGGTGCGCCATTTGCCCACATTCCCGTTCACCGAAGCGGACCCAATCCAGTACCCTGGTCCTCAGCCGAAGACTTCGGAGGTGGTGATTGTCGGTGGCGGCATCATCGGCGTGACGACTGCGCTTTTCTTGGCGGCTCGCAACATTCCGGTGACGCTGCTGGAAAAGGGCCGCGTCGCCGCCGAACAATCCTCGCGAAATTGGGGCTGGATCAGAAAGCAGGGACGAGACGCGGACGAACTGCCGATCGTCATCGAGGCTATCCGCCTGTGGCGGCAACTGGCCGAGGAAAGTGGCGAGGACATCGGGCTCACCCAGACAGGCGTGACCTATCTGGCCAACACCGACAAGGACATGGCCGGCTTCGAAGCGTTCTTGAAGATCGCCGCGATCCATGGGCTCGACACGCGGCTGCTTGATGCGGACGAAACCGCGAAGCTAATCACCGGCATGTCGCGCAGGTTCAAGGGCGCGATGACGACGCCCTCCGACATGCGCGCGGAGCCCTGGCTGGCGGTGCCTGCGCTGGCCAGGCTTGCCGCGCGAAAAGGTGCCCGGATCGTCGAGAACTGCGCGGCGCGCACTCTCGACATCGTGGCCGGCAGGATCAAGGGCGTGTGGACCGAGACGGGATATGTCGAGACCTCCACCGTATTGGTCGCGGGCGGCGCCTGGTCGTCCCTGTTCCTGGCGCGGCACGGCGTGTCCATCCCCCAGCTCAGCGTCCGCGTCACCGTGGCCGCGACGGAGCCCTTGCCCGAAATCTATGCGGGCGCGGCCGCTGACGACCACATCGCCTTCAGGCGCAGGCAGGATGGCGGATACACGCTCGCTGGCGGCGGCAGCCACTTGCTCTACCTGGGCCCCGACGCGTTCCGGCATGCCACCAAATATATTCCCGCCCTCAGGAACGATCCGTTCGGGGCGCGCTATTTCCCGTTCGCGCCGTCAGGCTACCCGGACGGCTGGTCGACGCCGCGCGATTGGGCGCCGGATGAAGAGAGTCCCTTCGAGAGAATGCGGGTGCTCAACCCGGCCCCCGAACCGGCCCGGCTGCGCGCGATCGAACGCAATTTCAAACAGCTTTTTCCCCAGCTCGAAAAAGCGCGCTTGAAGGTCGGCTGGGGCGGCATGATCGACGCCATGCCCGACGTCGTCCCCGTTGTGGATCGGGTCCAGGCGATCAGCGGTCTTTTCGTCGCGACCGGAATGAGCGGCCACGGCTTCGGCATCGGTCCCGGCATGGGCCGCGTCGTCTCCGACATGATCCAGGGAAACGACACCGGCCACGACCTCAGCCGCTTCCGGCTGCCGCGCTTCTACGATGGAAGCCCGGTTAGGTTAGGGCCGGCGCTTTGAATTGGTCGTGCGAAATCCAGCCTGGAGTTTCTCTTTAGTCGGCCTGGCTCTGCTGCTTCGCGTCCCGCCGGTCTTCGACAAATCACCGACAGGGCTAACCGTTCGGCAAGGGAGTGCGAGTAAGCAGGGTTGTGAGTATTGTATTATTGGCGCTCGTCGTCGTTAGACGGCATAATCACAGAGCCGTTCTCGTGAAAAGAGCTGCTCCCAATGAGAGTTCAAGGCATGAGTAAGCAAGCGCTTCTGACAGCTTTTTTCATCTTGCTGGCCATCTTGCTGGTTTGTGGAATAACTAGAATATATATATCCACAAAGCTGCTCAAGAAATATGGCGGTTTGGGCAGATACGCCGCGCGAGCGTGGATTTCAGCTATATCCTTGATCTCAAGGATCAGAATGTTCCCATTGGCTTTAAAAATGAATGGAAAAAGAAAGTGATCCCACTATCGTGGATCACGTTGTGTAGTTTTTTTCTGATGGGGGCTATCGGGTTCTGTCTAAGGTATGGCTACCATTCATAAGATAAGAACAGGTAGCCACTACTTCGCTGCTTCCGCTGCCTTCGTATCGATCAACCCATAGCCGAAATCATTGTCCCGCCCCTTGGGCCCGAGATCCTTGGCCGTGGCGGCAAGTGCCTTCTCGATGTCGTCGGCCGAGCGTTCCGGCGCGGCGTGGATCAGGTTGGCGATGGCGCCGGACACGATGGCGGCAGCGAAGGATGTGCCGGTCACCACGTCCGAGCCCGCGCCGCTCGGCGCCACCATCTCGACGCCCGGCGCCGAGATGAAGACATAGGCGCCGCGATTGGCCTGCGGCATCAGCCCGTCCTTGGCGTCGGTCGCGGTCACGGCGATCACGCCGTCGAAGGCGGCCGGATAGCCATAGGGCGCCTTCGGGCCGTTGTTGCCGGCGGCCGCCACCAGCACCATGCCCAGCGCCCGCGCATTGCGGCAGGCGGTGCCGAGCAGGTCGTTCTTCGGGCCGACGAAGCTCATATTGATGATGCGCACATTCTGCTCTGCCGCCCAGTCGAGCGCCGATAGGATTACGTCCATCGTCGACTTGCCGCCTTCGAAGGCGCGCGCGTGATAGATTTTCGCGCCCGGCGCCATGCCTTCCAGCGGACCGACGCCGGCAATCAGCCCGTCGACGGAGGTGCCGTGGTCGCGCTTCTCGATCGGCACATTGGGCATGGCGTCATATTGGTCGGCAACGACGCCGGCGAGCGCCGGGTTGGTGTCGTCGATGCCGGTGTCGATGACGGCGATGCGCACATTCTCGCCGCTCGCCTGTTTCGAATCGAGCGCGATGCGGTCGAAGGCATAGTTCACGATGCCGGCCGCCTGTTGCAGCGTGTAGATATGGTTCGGCTCGCGCCGCTGCGTGCGGCCGTCGGCGGCAAGCTGCGCCAGCACCACGCCGACGGGACGCCCATCGGTGATGCCGAAACGCACCAGCGTCGAGCCGAGCAGCCGCGACTGGCGTTGCGAGCGCACCTGCAGTCCGAAGGAACTGGCGATCTGCTGCACCACACCGGCATCGCCGTCGAGCGTCACCAGCACCTCATCGGGCACGAATTCGCCGGCGATCGCGCGCGGCGGCTCGGCCAGGTTAAGGCCTTGCGGCACCGTGACCGGCCCGCTCGGCGCCGGTGCGGGTGGCGGCGTGTTGCCGGAACCGTTCGATGACGATGTGCCGTTGGGGGGCGCTGGCATCTGCGGGGCAGCGCCCGCCGGTGGGTTCGGAAAGAGATCGACGATCAGCGCCGGCAGGAACACCGCGCCGCCCGCAGTGCCTGGCGTTCCTTCGCCATTCTTGGCGCCGCCGTCGCAGCCTCCGCCCGCTGCCGTCGTGCGATTCAGGCAGTCGACCTGCTTTTGCGTCAGGTTCGGATCATTGGTCTGCGCAAACGCAGGCGCGGCGACAAACGCCGCCGCCGCAAGGAGCGCCGCACGAAGAATGATCCTTGGTCCCGACGCAATTCGGGACGGGCGCACTTTTCCTGGAATTGCGTTAGCCGCCATCGGCCGGTTTCCTTCCCTGGATCACAGTATCCGCGAAAGGCTGGGCGGCAACAAGGCCGACGAGCCTGTCGTAATCGGCCGCCGTGCTGACTGGGATCGTCAGGTGGAATACGCCGTCGGCGGTCGGGCCGCCGGCGATCTTCAGTCCGTTCTGGCCGAGGAAGGCGGCGATATCGGCCATCTTGGCATCCGGCTTGAACTTGACCAGGGCGAAAGGCAGCTTCGCCAGATCGTCCTCGGCGCCGGCCACCTCGAAGTCGTTGCCCTTGCCGCCCGGCCGTTCGAAGGACTGCACGATGACAAGCGCCAGCAGCGCAGCGGCCGCCGCCCAGGCGACGCCGGCCGGTATCGCCGTCACCCGGCCAAAAACTTTCGCCAGCCAGGATTGGCCGGGCGCGCGCACGGGGCCGGCCTCGGCGTCGAGCGCCCTGGTAAAACGGCTTAGTGCATCGGCCGGCGGGCGGATCGCCTCGTTGGCGGCGGCGGTGCCGGAGAATTCGGCTTCCGCTTCGCCAAGCGCGGCCATCGCCGCCGGATCAGTGGCCAGCCATTCTTCGACGGCCTCCAACTCGGCGCCTTCCAGCGAGCCGTTCAGGTAGAACGGCAGCAGCGTCTCCATCTCGTCGCGGCGCGACATCTTTTCAGCGGCGCTCATGGCCACCCCCTGTCGTAACCGGCGGCCTTGAGGGCTTCGCCGAGTTTCTTGCGGGCGTAGAACATCCTGGTCTTGACGGTCGCGACCGGAATGCCGAGCACCTCGGCGATCTCGGTCACTGACTGGCCATGGTAATAGGCAAGGTCGATCACCGTGCGATGTTCTTCGGCCAGGGCATCGACGAAACGGCGCAAGGCGGCGGCCTTGTCTTCCTTCATGGTGACGACTTCCGGCGTGTCGGCGCTGTCGGGGACCTGCGCCGCGTCATCATCGTCGATCCAGTCTTCCTTCTTCTTGCGCAGCGAAGACAGCGCCTTGAAGCGGGCGATGCCGAGCAGCCAGGTCGAGACTTCAGAGCGGCCCTCAAAGCCGGGCGCCTGCTTCCACAGCTCCAGAAAAACCTCGTTTGCGATATCGTCGGCCATCATTTCCGATCCCGTCTGGCGCGCCACGAAGCGGTAGATCCGCGCGTGGTGACGCATGAACAGGAGCCGAACGGCGGCCCGGTCGCCCTTCGCGACCCGGTCTACAAGCGCGCGATCGGTTTCCGTCGCCGCATTCATGGCCGGTCGAGCCGCCTGGCTCCTCGAAGCTCTGTCGCTGATCGGTCCAAAAAGGTTCACCCTCCGCCGGGGAATTTTCGGAGGCTAACCGAAGAAACGGAGCGTTGCCAGTAGGGGCGCTTTTCCTTCCCCCCTTGTGGGGGAAGGTGGCCTCGAAGCGGCCGGATGAGGGGTGCTCCAGGGAAAGCCAGCGTCTCACTCCGCTGGAACACCCCTCATCCGTCTCGGCGCTGCGCGCCGATCCACCTTCTCCCGCAAGGGGAGAAGGGAAGGCCCGCGCTTATCCCAAAAACACCTTCGCCTTCATCGTCTCCGGTATCGCCACGCCAAGCCGGCTCAGCACTGTCGGCGCGAGCTGCAGCTGGTCGAGCAGCGTATCGGCCTCGGGGCCTTTCGCGGGCCCGAAATAATAGAGCGCGAAATCCTGCATCTCGTCGTCATGGCCGCCATGGTGGCCGCGGTCGGTCTGGCCGTGGTCGGCCGTCACGATCACTTCATAGCCGGCTTCGCGCCATTGCGGCAGGAAGGCGGCGAGCATGCCGTCCATGGCGTAGCAGGCATGGTCCATCTCGATGCAGTCATGGCCGAAGCGATGTCCCATCGAATCCAGCGTGCAGGTGTGCAGGATGCCGTAGTCGATGCCGTGGCGCTTCGCCAGCATGGTCAGCGTCGCGAACAGGTCGACGTCGCTCGGCGTCATCTGGTTCTTGAGATTGTAGCCGGTCATGGTGTGGAAGCGGCCATGCGTGATCGGTCCGCCTGGGTCGTCGAACTCCATGTCCTCGACAAGGTCGAACGGATACGAGCGGAAGAATTCCGACCAATAGGAATGGGTCACCGCTCCCGTCTTGCCGCCGGCCTTGCTGACCTCCGAGAAGATGTCGGGCTGCGTGACGCGAAAGCGGTTCTCGTTGGAAAGGATGCCATGCACCTGCGGCGTGACGCCGGTGTGGATCGAGGCGTAGCAGCAGGCCGAGGTCGAGGGCAGCACCGAGCGCATCTTCCACACCTGCGCGTCGCCCGACTGCACCCAGCCCTCGAGATTGCCCATCAGCCGGCGCCAGTTCCGGTAGGGCGCGCC
This sequence comes from Mesorhizobium sp. M2A.F.Ca.ET.042.01.1.1, assembly GCF_003997405.1. Taxonomy (NCBI): domain Bacteria; kingdom Pseudomonadati; phylum Pseudomonadota; class Alphaproteobacteria; order Hyphomicrobiales; family Phyllobacteriaceae; genus Mesorhizobium; species Mesorhizobium sp. M2A.F.Ca.ET.042.01.1.1. Next base: position 27,444 of record NZ_RZRX01000012.1, on the reverse strand, counting down.
GTCGAGGATGATGAGCAGCAGTTTGGATTTCAGCGCCACGATAGCTCCATACGGACTGGCTGTTGAGGTAGAGGCGCCGTGCGACCATCGGGCAGCACGGCGCTTCAGAACTATCAGATTGGCGACGACAGGGCCGGGCCTAATTTCCGGCGCTCTCCATGCGCCGGCCCTTGATCGCCTTCTCCAGCCAGCCGATCTCCATCTCCGGCACGGAGGAGAGCAGCAGGTCCGTATAGGCATCGAAAGGCGGCGTCAGCACCTTGCTCTTGGAGCCGTAACGCACCACCTCGCCGCGATACATGACTGCGATCGAATCGGCGATCGACTTCACCGTCGCCAGGTCATGGGTGATGAAGAGATACGCGACCTTTTCGTGCTGCTGCAGGTTGAGCAGCAGTTTCAGAATGCCGTTGGCGACCAGCGGGTCGAGCGCCGATGTCACCTCGTCGCAGATGATCAGCTTCGGCTTGGCGGCGAGCGAGCGCGCGATGCAGACACGCTGCTTCTGGCCGCCGGAAAGCTCGGCCGGATAGCGGTCGACGAAACCCTTGCCCATCTCGATCTCGTCGAGCAGCTCGGCGACGCGCTTGTCGCGCTCGCGCCCGTTCATGCCGAAATAGAACTCCAGCGGCCGGCCGATGATGGTGCCCACCGTCTGGCGCGGGTTCATCGCCACGTCGGCCATCTGGTAGATCATCTGCAGCTGCCGCAGGTCCTCCTTCGGCCGGTCGGCCAGCCTGTTGGCCAGCGGCCTGCCGTCGAAGGTGACGGTGCCCTCCTCGGGCGGCAGAAGGCCGGTGATGGCGCGCGCCAGCGTCGACTTGCCGGAACCGCTCTCGCCGACCACCGCCAGCGTCTGTCCCGGATAAATGTCGACCGAGACGTTCTTCAGCACCTTGACATGGCCGCCGCCATAGGCAGCGGTGACATTCTTCACCGACAGGAAGGGCGTTGTGCCGGGCGGCTGTTCCTTGTGCTCGATCTCATGCACCGAGACCAGCGCGTTGGTGTATTCCTGGCGGGGCTCCTTGATGATCTGCCGCGTGCCGCCCCACTCCACCAGCCGGCCATGCCGCAGCACCATGATCTCGTCCGAGACCTGGGCGACGACGGCAAGGTCATGCGTGATGTAGAGAGCCGCCACATGCGTGTCGCGGATGGCGTCCTTGATCGCCGCCAGCACGTCTATCTGCGTCGTCACGTCGAGCGCCGTGGTCGGCTCGTCGAAGACGATGAGGTCCGGCTCCGAGCAGAGCGCCATCGCCGTCATCACTCGCTGCAGCTGGCCGCCGGACACCTGGTGCGGGTAGCGCTCGCCGATCGTCTCGGGATTGGGCAGGCTGAGTTTCTTGAACAGGGCGACGGCGCGCTTCTCGGCCTCCGCCCGGGTAGCGGTGCCATGCAGGAGGGCCGCCTCGACCACCTGGTCGATCAGCTTGTGAGCCGGATTGAAGGCGGCCGCCGCCGACTGGGCGACATAGCACACCTCGCGCCCGCGCAGCGCCCGCACGCCCTTGGGACCGGCTTTCAGGATGTCGCGGCCGTTGAGGATCACTTCGCCGCCGGTGATGCGCACGCCGCCGCGGCCATAGGCCATGGACGACAGGCCGATGGTCGATTTGCCGGCCCCGGATTCGCCGATCAGGCCGAGCACCTTGCCCTTTTCCAAGGTCAGCGAGACGTCGTGGACCAGCGTTATCGTCTTCGGCGCTTCGCCCGGCGGGTAGACGGTCGCCTCGATGCGCAGATTGCGGATATCGAGGAGCTTGCCTGAATTTGCCTTGGTGTCGGCCATCAGCCGCGCCCTCCCTTCAGGCTCGTCGTGCGGTTGAGCACCCAGTCGGCGACGAGGTTGACCGAGATCGCCAGCACCGCGATCGCGGCCGCCGGGATCAGCGCCGCCGGAATGCCGAAGACGATGCCGTCCTTGTTTTCCTTGACCATGCCGCCCCAGTCCGAATCCGGCGGCTGCACGCCGAGACCGAGGAAGGACAGCGCCGACAGGAAGAGCACCGCGAAGATGAAGCGCACGCCGAGCTCCGCCACCAGCGGCGACAGCGCATTGGGCAGGATCTCGCGGAAGATGATCCAGGCCTTGCCTTCGCCGCGCAGCTTCGCCGCCTCGACATAGTCCATGACGTTTATGTCGACGGCGACGGCGCGCGACAGGCGGTAGACGCGGGTGGAATCGAGGATGCCCATGACCAGGATCAGCGTCAGCGTGTTGGTCGGCAGCACCGACAGCACGACGAGGCCGAAGATCAGTGTCGGGATCGACATCAGAAGGTCGACGAAGCGCGACAGCAGCGTGTCGAACCAGCCGCCGAAGACCGCCGCCGTGAAGCCGAGGATCGAGCCCAGCGAGAAGGACAGCGCCGTCGCCGCTACAGCGATCTCCATGGTGATGCGCGCGCCATAGATCATGCGCGAGATGAGGTCGCGGCCGAGATTGTCGGTGCCCAGCCAATGCGCCGCCGACATCGGCTCCCACACGTCGCCGACGATCTCGCCATTACCGTGCGGCGCGACCCAGGGCGCGAAGATGGCGCAGAACGCAAAGAAGCCGGTCAGGATCAGTCCGATCCAGGCGGTGAACGGAATTTGTCGTAGCGCCATTCGCTTCAGTTCCCCCTCTGGTCGTCCTGCATCCGGCCCGTCATTTCGGATGCTCTCGTCACTTCGGATGCCCAATCATTTCGGATGTCTAAGCCGCGGATTGGCCACGATGGCGGCGATATCCGCGACGATGTTGAGCGTGATGTAGACCGCGGCGAAGATCAGGCCGACCGCCTGCACCACCGGCACGTCGCGCTTGGCGACATGGTCGACCAGATACTGTCCCATGCCCGGATAGACGAAGATCACCTCCACCACGACGACGCCGACGATGAGATAGGCGAGATTGAGCATGACGACGTTGACGACCGGCGCGATCGCGTTCGGGAAGGCATGCTTGCGGATGATGTCGAAGGGTTTCAGCCCCTTAAGCTCGGCCGTCTCGATATAGGCCGACTGCATGACATTGAGGATCGCCGCGCGCGTCATGCGCATCATATGGGCGAGCACCACCAGGGTCAGCGCCGTGGCCGGCAGCACCACGGCCTGAAGCCTTTCGAGGAACGGCGTGGAGTCGTCGACCGTCGAGATGCTCGGGAATATCTGCCAGTGCACCGCAAACACGAAGATCAGCACATAGCCGATGAAGAATTCCGGGAACGATGTCGAGGCGAGCGCCAGGCCAGAGATCAGCTTGTCGACGAAACCGTTGCGATAGCGCACTGCGATGAGGCCGAGGATGACCGCCAGCGGCACCGCGACGATCGCCGCGCAGGCGGCCAGGAAAAGCGTGTTCTTCAGCCGGGTGCCGATCGAGCTCGCAATATCGAGCCCGCTCGACTGCGCCGTGCCGAAATCGCCATGCAGGATGCCCCACAGCCAGTGCACGTAGCGCAGCCAGGCCGGGTCGTTGAGCCCGAGCTGTTCGCGCAGGTTCGCCAGCGCCTCCGGCGTTGCCGACTGGCCGAGGATCGCCTGGGCGACGTCGCCCGGCAGGATCTGCGTGCCGGCGAAGATCAGCACCGAAACGGCGAACAGAAGAACCAGGCCCAGCAAGATACGCTGAGCGACCAATCTCAGGATCGGAGACGACATCGGCTACCTGCAATGGTGAAGAAGGGACGGTGCCCGCCTTTCAGGCAGGCCATGAAAGCAGGAAGGGCCGGCTCGCGCCGGCCCTTCCTATCCTTCGTCAAGCCTGCAGCCAGCACTCGATCAGCGCGTGGCCGTTGCTGAGTTCCTGCGCCGGGTTGTCGACCCAGCCTTCGACGCCCTTGCCGGTCGCGTCAACGAACTGGTTGAAGAACGGCACGATCAGGCCGCCTTCGTCGCGCATGATCTCGCCCATGTCGCGATAGATCTTCTTGCGCTTGGCTTCGTCGAGCTCACCGCGCGCCGCAAGCACCATCTTGTCGAAGTCGGGCCGCTTGAAGCGCGTGTCGTTCCAGTCGGCGGTCGAGAGATAGGCGGTCGAATACATCTGGTCCTGCGTCGGACGCCCGCCCCAGTAGGAGAGCGAGAAGGGCTGCTTGTTCCAGACTTCCGTCCAGTAGCCGTCGCCCGGCTCGCGCTTGATCTCGATCTTGATGCCGGCCTTGGCGCAGCTCTGCTGGTAAAGCTGGGCGGCGTCAACGGCGCCGGGGAAGGCGACGTCGGAGGTGCGCAGCAGGATCGAGCCGCTGTGGCCCGACTTCTTGTAGAGCGCGGCGGCTTTTTCCGGATCGAACTTGCGCTGCTCGAAATCGCCTGCGAACAGCGGATAGGCCTTGTTGACCGGCATGTCGTTGCCGACCTCGCCGTAGCCGCGCAGGATCTTGGTCAACATCTCCTCGCGGTCCATGGCAAGCTTCAGCGCCATGCGAAGGTCGTTGTTGTCGAAGGGCGCGGTGTCGCAGAACATGTTGAACGGATAGAAGCCGCGGCCCGAGGCGGCGCGGATGGTGACGCCGGGCAGCCGCTTGACCAGGTCGACGATCTTCGGCTCGACGCGGTTGATCATGTTGACTTGGCCGCCCTGCAGCGCCGCCATGCGGGCCGTCGGGTCGTTGACGACGATGATCTCGACCTGGTCGGCATGGCCGTATTTGTCGGCCTGCCAGTAATTGGCGAAGCGTTCGCCGCCATGCTTCACGCCGGGTTGGTTGACGGTGACCTTGTACGGGCCGGTGCCGATGCCGGCATCCGGCTTATCGTTGCCGCCATTCGGCTGGATGATCAGGTGATAATCCGCCATCAGGTAGGGCAGGTCGGCGTTTGGGTCCTTCAGCGTGACCACGACATTGCCGCCATCGGCCTTGATGGTGTCGATGCTCTTCAGGACGCCCAGCGCGCCCGACTTGGATTTTTCGTCGCTGTGGCGCTTCAGCGTCGCCACCACGTCGTCGGGCGTCACTTCCTTGCCGTTGTGGAACTGGACGCCCTTGCGGATCTTCATCGTCCAGGTCTTGGCGTCCTTCGAGCTGCCGATCTCCTCGGCGATGAGATATTCGACGCCGCCGCCCGGCGCGAGCTCGACCAGCGTTTCGCCCCAGCACTTGCCGAAGGCGAACGGAACCTGGCTGAGGAAAGTCGCGGGATCGAGGCTGTTGGTGGATTCACCGCCCTGCAGGCCGGCCTTCAGCGTGCCGCCCTTGACCGGGCCGGCAGCGCGCACGGCGCTGGAGAGCAGCGAGTTGGCGAAAGTGGCGGTGACGCCGAGCGCGGCGGCGCGACCGAGAAAGTCGCGACGGCTAAGTTTTCCGGCCGCGACTCGCCGGCTGAGATAGTCGAGTTCGTTGGACATTATGGTTCCTCACTCTGGGTATGCGACCTTATGGTCGTTTCTTGCTGTTGGAGGAGATAATGACCGTAAGGGAAAGCGGCAGGCAAGGCCGAATGCGACATGCGGTGGCGTAAATCGCACGTCGCGTTTGGACCAATCTTGCCTCGGCTCAAACCAGGGAGCGGGGAATCGTTTGCTCGAAATCGCGTTCGAAGACCAGCTTTTCGCCCTCATAGGCTTCGATTCTGGCGCTGACGATGAAGTTCTGGGCGTCCGATCGCATGTCGGCAAAGGTTTCGGTCCGTACCGACCATTCATCGCGCGACAATGTCTGCGTCCAATGCGTGGCTCCGGTGGCCGCCAGCGGATCGTCGGGATGGATCGCCCATGTCTCGCGCACGATGCTGCCATTGACCAATCCGTGGTCGAGATCGCGCACCTCGCCGAAATCGTCGGTGATGGAAAGCGTGACCAGGCCGGTCTTCTCGTCGCGGTCGATATGGCGTTCGGAATTCGCCGGCCGGATGCTCTCGGTCGCCCAGGGTGTCGCGCCTTCCGGCTCAGGGAACGAAACCTCATCACCTTTCGCCGGCGGACGCACCGGCAGTTTCAGCGTTGCCTGCCCCAGGTCAAGCCGCACCGGCTCCGGCGAGGGCCAGATCATCGGCCAGTAGGCGGTCGAAACGGCGACGCGCAATTTGTGGCCGGCCGGCACCCGGTAGGCGCATTGGTCGAGCACGACGCGCGCTGAAACCGTCTCGCCGGGAACCAGGGCCTGCGGGAACTCATGCGAGTCGCGGTGGGTCAGATTGAGCACGCCGTAGGAGATAAGCTCCGAGGCGCCGTCCGGGTGCACGTCGCAGAGACGCACCGCGATGTTGGCCTGCGGCCGATCGGAGGCAACTCGGACCGCGAGCTCCGGCGCGCCGACGATGTCGATCGCCTCACCGAGCTCGGGCTGGTCGAAACAGACCGACAGCGCGTCGTCGGGGCGTTGGTCGCCGGGCAATTCCGGCCCGAAGGTGAAGGGAAAATACTCGCCGCCGGCGAGGCCGCAGGTCTGCGGCGAAGCGACGATCAAGGGCTTGGTGCCTGCCGAAATGAGCTCGATCGCTTCAATCTTGATGTTTGAGGACGGCCATTCCTGCTCCGCGATCCAACGGCCCGGCCGCTCGGGATGCCAGCGCGCCGGCCGCACGCTGTCCATGACATAGGCGCGATAAGCCGGATCGGCCTCAACGCCGGTTTCCGCGCCCTTCAACCAGCGGTCCCACCAGCGCAGCGCTTCCTGCAGGAAGCCGATTGCCGGATTGGGCCCGGCGTAGTGCGGGTATTTGTGGATCCACGGGCCGACGATGCCCTTGACCGGCGACTGGATGCCGGTGACGAGATTGGAGATCGTGTTGCGGTAGCCGTCATGCCAGCCGCCGATTGACAGCACCGCCGCTTTGACCGCGGAAAAATCCTCGCAGATCGAGCCGCGCTTCCAATAGGCGTCGCGGTGCTGGTGGCCGAGCCAGAGCGGCTAAAGGAAGGGCTGATTCTCCAGCCGGCTCAGCCACAAATCGCGCCAACGGTTGCCACCGACGATCGCCGGATCCGGCGGCCGCGACGAGTAGGACAGCATCGTCGAGGCCCAGCCGAAATTTTCCAAGAGCAGGCAACCGCCCTTGTAATGGATGTCGTCGGCATAGCGGTCGACGGTCGAGCACAGGCTGATCACCGCCTTCAGCGCCGGCGGCTGTTTCGCTGCCACCTGCAGGCAGTTGAAACCGCCCCAGGAGATGCCCATCATGCCGATATTGCCGTTGCACCAGGGCTGCGCCGCCGCCCAGGCGATAACGTCGCAGGCGTCCTGCAGTTCCTGCTCGGAATATTCATCGTCCATCAGCCCTTCGGAATCGCCATTGCCGCGCATGTCGACGCGGATCGAGGCATAACCGTGCCCGGCGAAATAGGGATGGGTGAGCTGGTCGCGAAAAATGGTGCCGTCGCGCTTGCGGTAGGGCAGATGCTCGAGGATCGCCGGCACGGGATTGTCGGCCGCATCCTCGGGCATCCAGATGCGCGCCGACAGCCGGCAGCCATCTGGCATGACGATGCCCATATCGGGAAATTCAACGACTTTGCGGGGGAATTCTGTGACGGTTTTCATGGGGCGCATAACGCTCCGTGGCACGGCAACATTCAATCGCCATTCGCGACTGGAGCATCAAAAAATGCGACTTGGGCCGTTAGTGAACGCACCCCCGACTATCCGGCTTCTTGTTGCGTCCTCCAGGTAATTTATGTATTACGTTTATTCACGTGGTCCGACGCAGACACAGTGGATGATCTCGCCTGAAAATCGTTTGGGATGAGCCAAAACGGGTGACGAACCTCGAAAACCGAGGTCTTGATTTCGCCGATCTCGATATCGAGTTCTTTGCCACGTCAATCGTCCTCCCGGCCAAGGCCGGCCGGTTGAAGGCGATTGGAGAATTTGGAGAGATCATTCTCGCCGTGATCTTCAAGCCGCTTGGTTCCGAAGCGATCTCGGTGATCTCGATGCGTCATGCCAGCCGAAAGGAAAGGTCCGTGTATGAGCAACACTAAGTCACGGCGGCTTACCGACGCCGAGGAAGCCGAAATTCAAAGACAGATTGCCGCTGATCCCGAGGATGGGGAGGCGACTGACGAACAGCTGGCGCAAGCCAAGCCTTTCGCGGAAGCGCTCCCGGAGCTTTTCGAGAGTATAAGGCGTTCCCGCGGCCGGCCGGCCCTGGAGAAACCAAAGCAAGTCATATCGATCCGCCTGGACCAGGATGTCGTCCGAAAATTCAAGGCGACCGGCAAAGGCTGGCAGGCAAGGATAAATGAAGTGCTGAAAAACGCGAAGGTAAGATAGGCAATCCGCGTCAGTTCAAGGGAATGTCGTTCTCTGCCTTGTTCGCCTGATAGGCGTCGGACAGCTCGTCATAGCGCTCCGAAATCCTGCCGATGCGCACCTCCAGCCGCTCACGTTCGGCCTCCGGCAGTGCCCGCACCAGTCGGCGGATTGAAAAACTCTTCCAGTAGGCGTTCTCGGCATTGTAGCCGCCGGGGCCCAGGGTGAAGACCTCCTTCAGGATTTTCAGGTCATGCGGAATGGCGAAGCTGTCGCGCGAATCCTCGTGGCTGAAGAGATAGTAGAAATTGTCGAAGCCGGTCCAGGTGATCGCTGACAGGCAGAGCGAGCAAGGTTCGTGCGTGGCGACGAACAGCGCATCCCTGGTGTCGACGCGCTCTGCCTTTGGCATCTCGTAGAAGCGCTTCAGGCAATGCACCTCGCCGTGCCAGAGCGGGTTTTCCATCTCGTTGTTGGTCTCGGCCAGCACCAGCGAGCGGTCGTCCTTCCGCAGAATCGCGGCGCCGAACAGTTTGTTGCCATGGGCGACCCCCTCAGCGGTCTTCGGCACGATGTCGTGCTCGATCACGTCGAGCAGGCGGTCGATCAGCGAAACGTCGGTCATGGGAAAGGCTTTCAGGAAAGGTGGATCTCGTAAGGGTGCGAGAAGTGAAATTCCTCGAGATTGGACCCGTCGCCGGCGCGGTCGACGATGACAAAATCCTGTTCCTCGCCGATCGGCGTCAGCACGCCGTGCCACAGGTTGCGGCGGTAGTTGATGCCTTGTCCGGGATCGGCGAGGAAGGCGTGCGGCTCACCCGGGCCGTCCTTGGTGTCATGGCAGACGACCACCAGAAAGGGCCGCGGCGACAGCGGGATGAAGGCCTGGCTGCCGAGCGGATGGCGTTCGACCATGGTGAGCTTCAGCGGCATCTCGTAGGGCGTGCCGCGCACCATCGAGATCAGCACCCGCGCGTTCGGGCCGGCCGCTTCCGCCGTGGCCAGGTCGTGATAGCGCATCGCCTTGCCGCCGTTGATCGGGTAGCGGTTGTCGCCGCCCATGTCGATGACGTCGCCGAACGGCGCAAAGTTCTCGCGGGTCAGCGGCTTGGCGACGATGCGGCTCACCGCGCCTTGCCTCCAAGATAGCCGCCCCCAAGGTAACCGCCCCCAAGGTAACCGCCAAGCTTGGCGTGTCGGTTGACGTCCTTGTAGAGCAGATAGCGGAAATTGCCGGGGCCGCCGGCATAGCAGGCCTGCGGGCAGAAGGCGCGCAGCCACATGAAGTCGCCGGCCTCGACCTCGACCCAGTCCTGGTTCAGCCGGTAGACCGCTTTGCCCTCCAGCACATAGAGCCCGTGCTCCATGACATGGGTTTCGGCGAACGGGATGACCGCGCCGGGCTTCAGCGTGACGATGGTGACATGCATGTCGTGGCGCATATCGGCCGGATCGACGAAGCGGGTCGTTGCCCAGCGCCCTTCCGTGCCCGGCATCGGGCTCGGCGCGACGTCCTGGTCGCTCGAGAAGAAGGCTTCCGGCACGTCCAACCCGTCGACCGCCTCATAGGCCTTGCGGATCCAGTGGAAGCGGGCGGCGGCGCCGCTCTCGTTTTGCACCGTCCAGCCACTCGCCGGCGGCAGGAAGGCAAAGCCGCCGGGGGCAAGCAGGTGTTTTTTGCCGGCAAGCGAAACGGTGATCTCGCCTTCGACGACGAACAGCACGCCCTCGGCGGCGGCGTCGAGTTCCGGCCGCTCGCTGCCGCCGCCCGGCAGGACCTCGACGATGTACTGCGAGAAAGTCTCGGCGAAGCCCGAAAGCGGCCTTGCGATGATCCAGGCCCTGGTCTTGTCCCAGAACGGCAGAGGGCTGGTGACGATGTCCTGCATCACGCCTTTGGGAATGACCGCATAGGCCTCGGTGAAGACGGCGCGGCCGGTCAAAAGCTCGTTCTGACCGGGATGGCCGCCCTGCGGCGCGTAATAGGTTCGCTCGGCAGTCTTGATCATATCCATGGGGTCCTGACCCTCAGAGCAATTCCAGTGTGAAGGGGCTGGGTTCGGCGACTTCGCCGCAGCCTTCCGTCCGGAATTGCGTAAAAACAAACATCAGAGCGGGAGCATGTCTTTCAGGCGAAGCAACGCGATGCGTTCGACCTGCTTGCAGGCGGTTTCCAACTCGGTGCCGCGGCTGTTGCCGATCCGCGCCTCGAACTCCGCCAGGATTTCGTCCTTGGTCTTGCCCTTGACAGCGATGATGAAAGGAAAGCCGAAGGTGGTGACATAGGCGGCGTTGAGTTTCGAGAACAGCTCGCGCTCCTTGTCGGTCAGCGCGTCGAGCCCGGCGGAGGCCTGCTCCCTAGCCGATTCCGGCGTCAGCCGCTTGGCCGCCGCCAGCTTGCCGGCAAGGTCCGGATGGGCGTTGAGCACCGAAAGCCGCTCGGCTTCGCTCGCCGCGCGGAAGACCCGGCAGAGCGCGTTGTGCAGACCGCCCGCGCTGTCATGCGCGGGCCCAAGCTCCAGTTCGTAGGCGCGCTCGGCAATCCAGGGCGAATGCTCGAACACGCCGCCAAAGGCGTGCACGAATTCCTCGAACTCCATCCTGGACGGCCGCAGCGCCGGCGCCTGGTAGGGATGCGTCTCGCGCCAGTGCTTGGCGATGTCGATGCGCCGGGTCAGCCAGACCTTGTCATGCGACTTCACATAGTCGACGAAGCGCTTCAGCGCCGCCACCCGACCGGGGCGGCCGACCAACCGGCAGTGCAGGCCGATATTCATCATGCGCGGGCGGCCCGCCTTGCCCTCGGCATAGAGCGTGTCGAAACTATCCTTCAGATAGGCGAAGAACTGGTCGCCGGAGTTGAAGCCCTGCGGCGTCGCGAAGCGCATGTCGTTGGCGTCGAGCGTGTAGGGGATGATGAGCTGCGGCGTCTCCAGCCCATCGCGGTCGAACCAGTATGGCAGCTCGTCGTCATAGGTGTCGGAGACATAGTCGAAGCCGCCTTCCTCTGCGACGAGCCGCACCGTGTTCACCGAGGTGCGCCCGGTATACCAGCCGGTCGGCCGCGCGCCGGTCACCTCGTAATGCAGGCGGATCGCCTCATCGAGGTCGCGCTTCTCATCCTCGGCCGCATGGTCGCGATAGTCGATCCATTTCAGGCCGTGCGAGGCGATTTCCCAGCCGGCCTCCTGCATGGCGACGACCTGATCGGGCGAGCGTGCGAGCGCGGTGGCGACGCCGTAGCAGGTCACCGGCACCTGCGCTTCGGTGAACAGCCGGTAGAGCCGCCAGAAGCCGGCGCGGGCGCCGTATTCATAGATCGACTCCATGTTCCAGTGGCGCTGGCCGACCCACGGCGCTGCGCCGACGATCTCGGACAGGAAGGCTTCCGAGGCCTTGTCGCCGTGCAGCACGCAGTTCTCGCCGCCTTCCTCGTAGTTGACGACGAACTGCACCGCGACATGCGCGCCGCCAGGCCATTTCGGGTCCGGCGGATTGGCCCCGTAACCGCGCATGTCCCTATCGTAACGCATTGTCGCTCCTGCCCGATGGTTGCGATGAAGATATCGAAAGGAGTGCGCATGCATTCCCCCGAAAATTTTTGAAAGTGCTTTTTGCCGCACTCCGCTCGACCAGGGCTTATGCATCGCCTTTAATTGGCGCACAATTGATCTGAGATTGTACCGAGACGGGAGGCCGCCAGTGGCAGAAACGTCGAAAGCCGATGGCGGGCGCCTGACCACCCATGTGCTGGACACAGCGACCGGACGGCCGGCAAAGGGCCTGTCGATCGAGCTTTTCCGCATCGAGGGCCAGAGCCGCACCCTTCTCAAGACCGTCACCACCAATGATGACGGCCGCTGCGACGGGCCGCTGCTCGCCGGCGCCGAGTTCCGCACCGGCGAATATGAGCTGGTCTTCGCCGCCGGCGACTATCTGCGTGGCCAAGGCATCAGCTTGCCTGAGCCTGCTTTCCTCGACATCGTGCCGATCCGCTTCGGCATGGCGGAAGAGCGGCACTATCACGTCCCGCTCTTGATTTCGCCCTATGGCTACTCGACCTATCGGGGGAGCTGAGACATGGCCGATACCAAGATCCGCAACGAGATACGGTTCATCCTGAATGGCGGCGACGTGGCCCTGAAGGACATCGCGCCCGATGCGACGCTACTCGACTGGCTGCGGCTCAACCGCTCGCTGCGCGGCACCAAGGAAGGCTGCGCCGAGGGCGACTGCGGCGCCTGCACGGTGCTGGTCGGCAAGCTTGCCGGCGACGGCCTGGTCTATGAAAGCGTCAATGCCTGCATCCGCTTCATGGGCTCGCTCGACGGCACCCATGTCGTCACCGTCGAGCATCTGCGCGGCGAGCCTGGTAAGTTGCACCCCGTGCAGCAGGCGATGGTCGATTTCCACGGCTCGCAATGCGGCTTCTGCACGCCGGGCTTCGTCATGTCGCTCTACGGGGTCTGGATGAAAACGCCCGATCCCTCCAACGCCGCGATCGAAAAGGCGCTGCAGGGCAATCTTTGCCGCTGCACCGGCTATGAGGCGATCATGCGCGCCGCGCATGCCATTTCGAGCTATGGCAACGCGGCCAAGGATCCGCTGGCGGTGGAGCGCAAGGACATCACCACACGTCTGAAGGCATTGCGCGATGGCGCCAGGGTCGAGATCGGGTCGGGCAAGGCGCGGTTGATCGTGCCGGCCGGCGTCGACGACTTCGCCGCCGTGCTCGAGAAGGTGCCGGGCGCCACCATCGTCGCCGGCTCGACCGATGTCGGCCTCTGGGTCACCAAGCATATGCGCGACATCTCGCCGGCGATCTTCATCGGCGCTCTCGACGGCCTGCGCGCCATCTCGGAGAAGGACGGCGTCATCACCATCGGCGCGGGCGTAACCTACACCGAAGCCTTCGAGACGCTGTCGAAGCGCATCCCGGCCTTGGGACCGCTGGTCGACCGCATCGGTGGTGAGCAGGTGCGCAACATGGGCACGATCGGCGGCAACATCGCCAACGGCTCGCCGATCGGCGACACGCCGCCGCCCCTGATCGCGCTCGGCGCGCAGCTTACGCTGCGCAAGGGCAAGAAACGCCGCACGATCCCGCTCGAAAGCTTCTTCATCGCCTATGGCAAGCAGGACCGGCAGCCCGGCGAGTTTGTCGAGGCAGTGCATGTTCCGGTGCCGGCGGGCGGCGAAAAATTTGCCGTTTACAAGGTCACCAAGCGCCGCGACGAGGACATCACCGCGACGCTCGGGGCTTTTTACCTGACGTTGGCCAAGGACGGCACGGTGGCCGATATCCGCATCGCCTATGGCGGCATGGCGGCGACGCCGAAGCGCGCCGCGGCGGTTGAGAAGGCATTGATCGGCAAGGTCTGGAGCGAAGCGACCGTGGAGGCGGCTATGGCCGAATACGCCAGTGACTTCACGCCGCTCACCGACATGCGGGCAAGCGCCGAATATCGGGCGCTGGCGGCGAAGAACCTTCTGCTGCGCTTTTATGTCGAGACGACCGGCACCAAGGCGCCGCTACAGGTTTCGCGCAGCGAGGCGGCCTGATGACCAAGCATGTCCCCAACCTGAAGGCGCAGAAGATCTCGGGCGGCGTCGCCAGCGACCAGCGGCACGATTCCGCGCACAAGCATGTCAGCGGCACGGCGGTCTATATCGACGACATGCCGGAGCCGGCCGGCACGCTGCATGGCTGCCTTGGTCTGTCCGCCGCGACGCATGCGACGATCACGAAGATGGACCTCTCCGCCGTGCGCGCCGCGCCTGGCGTCGTCGATGTGCTGACGGCAAAGGACGTGCCGGGCGAGAACGACATTTCGCCCACCGGCCGTCATGACGAGCCGGTGCTCGCCGATGGCAAGGTCGAGTTCTACGGCCAGCCGATCTTCTGCGTCATCGCCGAAACACGCGAGCAGGCCCGCCGCGCCACCAGGCTGGCCAGGGTCGAGTACGAGCAGCTGCCCTTCGTCACCGACATCGGCGCGCTCGACCCGCGCAAGGACAAGCTTGTCACGCCGCCGCTCACATTGAGGCGCGGCGACGCGGCGGCGGCGATCGAGGCAGCGCCCCGCAGGCTCAAGGGCAAGATGCGTCTCGGCGGCCAGGAACATTTCTATCTCGAAGGTCATATCGCCATGGCCGTGCCCGGCGAGGACCACGACGTCACCATCTATTCCTCGACCCAGCATCCGAGCGAAGTCCAGCATATGGTGAGCCATGCGCTGGGCATCCCGAGCAACGCCATCACGGTGGAAATCCGCCGCATGGGCGGCGGCTTCGGCGGCAAGGAAACGCAGGGCAATCAGTTCGCGGCACTTGCGGCAATTGCCGCCAAGCGCCACCATCGCGCGGTCAAGATCCGGCCCGACCGCGACGACGACATGACCGCGACCGGCAAGCGGCATGATTTCCTGATCGACTACGAGGTCGGCTTCGACGACGACGGCAACATCCTCGGCGTCGACTTCATGTTCGCCGCGCGCTGCGGCTTCTCCTCGGACCTCTCCGGGCCGGTCACCGACCGCGCGCTGTTCCACTGCGACAACGCCTATTTCTGGCCGGCGGTGCACGCCCAGTCGGCGCCACTCTACACCAACACGGTGTCGAACACCGCCTTCCGCGGCTTCGGCGGCCCACAAGGCATGATTGGCGCCGAGCGCGTCATCGACGAGGTGGCCTTTGCCCTCGGCAAGGATCCGCTCGAGATCCGCAAGAAGAACTTCTATGGAACCAGCGACCGCAACGTCACGCCCTACCACCAGACGGTCGAGGACAATGTCATCCAGCGCATCATCGCCGAGCTGGAGGCGAGCTCGAACTATGCGCGGCGCCGGCGCGAGATCAGCGCCGTCAACGCCAACAGCCGCTTCATCAAGCGCGGGCTGGCGCTGACGCCGGTCAAGTTCGGCATCTCCTTCACCGCCACGCACTACAACCAGGCCGGCGCGCTGGTGCATGTCTATACCGACGGTTCGGTGCATCTGAACCATGGCGGCACCGAGATGGGGCAGGGCCTCTACCTCAAGGTGGCGCAGGTGGTGGCCGAGGAGTTCCAGATCGACCTCGATCAGGTGAAGATCACCGCGACGACCACCGGCAAGGTGCCGAACACCTCGGCGACCGCCGCCTCGTCCGGTTCCGACCTCAACGGCATGGCGGCGCAGAATGCCGCCCGTCAGATCAAGGACCGGCTGACCAACTTCGCCTCGGAAAAGTACCAGGTACCGCGCGACCAGGTGCTGTTCCTGCCCAACCGCGTCCGTATCGGCAATCAGGAGATACCCTTCGGCGATCTGGTCAAGCAGGCCTATATGGCCCGCATCCAGCTGTCGGCGGCCGGCTTCTACAAGACGCCGAAGATCCACTGGAACCGCGACAAGGGCGAAGGTCGCCCGTTCTACTACTTCGCCTATGGTGCGTCCTGCTCGGAGGTCTCGGTCGACACGCTGACCGGCGAATATGTGGTCGAACGCACCGATATCCTGCATGAGACCGGCCGCTCGCTGAACCGAGCCATCGACCTCGGCCAGGTCGAGGGCGGCTTCATCCAGGGCATGGGCTGGCTGACCACCGAGGAATTGTGGTGGGACGACAAAGGCCGCCTGCGCACCCATGCGCCGTCGACCTACAAGATCCCGCTCGCCTCCGACAGGCCGAAGATCTTCAACGTCACGCTGGCCGACTGGTCCGAGGCGAACGAGCCGACCGTGCATCGCTCCAAGGCCGTTGGCGAGCCGCCTTTCCCGCTCGGCATGTCGGTCCTGCACGCGCTTTCCGACGCGGTCGCGAGCGTCGCGGATCACAGGATCTGTCCGCGCCTCGACGCGCCGGCGACACCGGAGCGTGTCCTGATGGCGATCGAGAGGCTGAAGCGGGAGGCCACGCAGACGGCCTGAATACGCCTAAACGTGCAAATCGAGGCGCAAAACGCTATATTTCCAGGATGGAAATGCCGACGATGAACTCGAAAGTGCAAGATATGAAGGCGTTCCTTGGCCAAACCGGCCGGGTCGCCCTCGTCGAGGTCGCGGTCACGAAAGGCTCGACCCCGCGCGAGGCCGGCGCCTTCATGCTCGTCTCGGCATCGGCCATTTTCGGCACCATTGGCGGCGGCCAGCTCGAATATATGGCGATCGACAAGGCGCGGCAGATGCTCTCCCCCCGTGAGGGGGGTGAGAAGCGTTCGGCCGAAGGCCGAGAAAAAGCCAATGATTTGGCCTTTTCAGCGACGAACGCCCGGAGCCATAGCGAAGGGCCAGCCGCGAAGCGGCCAGAGGGGGCCGCCTCAGAAGGCACCGCCAAGGCGTCGAGCACTGCCGCGGCGACCCCACCGGGCGGCTTCGCCGCCACCCTCCCCTCAAGGGGGAGGGAAACCCGCATCGAGGTCGATGAAGTTTGCGCCACGCTCAACGTGCCGCTCGGGCCGGAGATCGGCCAATGCTGCGGCGGCCGCGTCGAGGTGTCGATCCGCCTCGTCGACGGCTCGCTGGAACAGCGGCTGATCGCCAACGCTCAATCGGAAGAGGCGCACCGTCCGCATGTCTATCTCTTCGGCGGCGGTCATGTCGGCCAGGCGCTGGCCGCGTCGCTGGCGCTGCTGCCAATCCACGTGGTCGTCGTCGAAACCCGATCCGAGGCATTGGAGGGCATGCCGGAAACGGTGGAGACCCGGCTGACGCCGATGCCGGAAGCCGTGGTGCGCGAGGCGCCGGCCGGATCGGCTTTCGCCGTCCTCACCCATGACCATGCGTTGGATTTCCTGATCGTCGCCGAGGCGCTGAAGCGCGACGACACCGCCTATGTCGGCATGATCGGTTCGAAGACCAAGAAAGCCACCTTCAGGAGCTGGTTCCTGAAGTCGGCCGAGGGCAGCGAAGCCGAGTTCGACCGCCTTGTATCGCCGATCGGCGGCAGTGCCGTGAAGGACAAGCGCCCACCGGTGATTGCCGCGCTCGCCGCCGCCGAGATCATGACGGCGCTGGTATCGCACCGCGCCCAGCCGGCTAACTCGGATACGCCTGAAAAGACGATGGCCGGCTAAGTCAGCCGGCCATGTGGGCGGGCAAGCTTGGGTCCCTCGCCCCCACAAGTGGGCTACGACATGCTCACATTTCCAAGAGGCTGGTCTTTGGCGATAACGCACACGGCAGCTGGCCCGCGCAGTGTCCAATGCAGCGCTGGTCGACCCCCACTCCGTCTCGGCTTCGCCGAGCCACCTCTCCCCCGATCGACGGGGTAGAGGAAAGGCGCCAAGCCCTCTTGCCGTCAGCGCTCGTCCAGCAGCGCTCCCTTCCTTTCCCTCCGGAGGGGGGGAAAGGTGGCGCTGCGAAGCAGCGACGGATTGGGGGAACCACGTGGCAATCAAGCCGAGGCCTGATCAGTCACGCTAGTCACAGCGCCCGACCCCGATTGCAGATGTGACTGGCGCTCACCGCTGCTCAGCGTTTTCTTCATTTCTCAAAGCGGCCCGAAACGTGTTTGTTGCACCGCACAGACAACGGGGCCAGGAAACATGGACGTTTTGCGCATAGCAGCCTTTTCGGACGGCAACACCGGTGGCAATCCCGCCGGCGTGGTGATCGGCGAGGCCTTGCCGGACGCGGCCGACATGCAGCGTGTAGCGGCCGAGGTCGGCTTTTCGGAAACCGCCTTCGCGGCGCCCGAAGGCGAAAGCTGGCGCGTGCGCTATTTTTCGCCGGAATCGGAAGTGCCGTTCTGCGGCCATGCCACCATTGCGCTCGGCGCGGCGCTGGTCAGGAAGTTTGGCAACGGGGTCTTCACGCTGATCCTCAATCAGGCGAACATCACCGTCGAAGGTTTTTGCGACGGCGCCAACGTCGCTGCTGCCCTGCAATCGCCGCCGACGCGCAGCCGGCCGGCTTCGTCGGAACAGGCAGGCGAGGCACTCGCCTTGTTCGGCTATGAGCCGGGCGATCTCGGTCCGACCATTCCACCGGCGCTCATCCATGGCGGCGCCGATCATCTCGTGCTGGCGCTGAACTCTCGTGATGCCTTGGCCGCCATGGCTTATGATCTGAAGCAGGGCCAGTCCTTCATGCGGAGAGAGGGTCTTGTCACGATCCTGCTCGCTTACGCCGAGACGCCTCGCCTCTTCCACACGCGCAATCCCTTCGCTTCCGGTGGCGTCTATGAGGACCCGGCGACGGGGGCGGCGACCGCGGCCTTTGCCGGCTATCTGCGCGATCTCGGCTGGCCGCATGGCGGCGCCATCGACATCGTCCAGGGCGAGGATATGGGCATGCGCTCGCGGCTCCGTGCCGATATTTCGCCGACGCCTGGCAGCTCGATCCGGGTGTCTGGAACAGCGCGGCTAATGGACTGAGCTGAAGCAATTCCAGGAAAAGTGCGCCGCGGTTTTCCGTCCGGCATTGCGAAACCAAGAATCTTAAACCGGCCGTTTCACGCCGAGATGGTCGCGCAACGTGCGGCCTTCATAGTCCCTGCGGAACAGGCCGCGCCGCTGCAGCTCCGGCACGACCATCGTCGCGAAGGCGTCGAGCTCGCCCGGGAACCAGGACGGCATCACGTTGAATCCGTCGGCGGCGCCGCCTTCGAAGCGGGCTTGCAATTCGTCGGCAATCTCTCCGGCCGTGCCGACGATCCGCCAATGGCCGCGCGCGCCGGCAAAGTATCGCGCCAGTTCCCGGATCGAGAGCCCGTCGCGGCGCGCCTGCTCGATGACCAGCGCCTGCCGGCTCTTCATGCCTTCGCTCTCCGGCAGCTCGGGCAGCGGTCCGTCGATCGGGTAGCGCCCAAGATCGGAGATGCTGAGATAGCTGGAGAGCAGCGCCACGCCGACATCGTCGGGGATCAATTCCTGCAGTGCATCGTATTTCGCCTGTGCCTCGGCCTTCGTGGGGGCGACGATCGGCGCGACGCCGGGCATGATCTTCACGTCGTCCGGCTGGCGTCCGTAGGCGGTGAGCCGCCCTTTGAGATCGTCATAGAAGGCCTTGGCCTCCTCGAAGGTCTGCGCCGCCGAGAACACGACATCGGCGGTGCGCGCGGCCAGATCCTTGCCGTCGTCCGAGGCTCCGGCTTGCACCATCACCGGCGCGCCCTGCGGCGAGGGCGGTATGTCGAGCGGATCGCGCACCGAGAAGCTTTCGCCGTCATGGCCGGCAGGCTTGCGGTGCCAGAGCCCGGTGATCACCCTGGCGAACTCGCGCGCCCGCGCATAGCGGTCGGCATGCGGCCGCAGCCCCGTCGCGCCGAAATTCGCCGCTTCGATCGGGCTTGCCGACGTGACGAGATTCCAGCCGGCCCTGCCGCCGCTCAGATTGTCGAGCGAGGCGAACATACGCGCCAGCCCATAGGGTTCGTTGTAGCTGGTCGATGCCGTCGAAACGAGGCCGATGCGCTCGGTCTGCGCGGCCAGCGCCGAAAGCAGGCTGATCGGCTCGAAGCCGATCGAGCGCGAGGTCTGGCTGGCAATGTTGACATTGGCCTCGCGCAGGCCGGCGGCATCCTCGCAGAACACCATGTCGAACTTCGCCGCTTCAGCCGTGCGGGCAAGTTGTATGTAGTGGTCGATGTCGATCCCGGCGGTGACATGCGCGTCCGGATGGCGCCAGGCGGCGACGTGGTGTCCGGTCGCCCACAGGAACAAGCCGAGCTTCATCTGGCGCGTGCTCATTTTGCGCCTCCTTCGCCGAGCCCGAGACGGGCACGCAGCGTCGCGCCCTGCTGGCCCCCGACGGCGAGACCGTGGCGCCGGAGCTCCGGCAAGACACGGTCGGTAAAATTCTGAAGTGCCGCGACATCAGCCGGCAAAACAAGATTGAAGCCGTCGCAGCCGGCCGACGCCAGCAAGCTTCGAAGCCTGTCGACAGGCGGCTCGGATTCAATGGCGACCGTCAGAAGCACCTTCACGCCTTCCGGTTTGCGGCCGGCGGCAAGCGCCTGGCGTCTCAAGTCTGCGGTCGCAGCATTGGCGGCCTCGGCCGACTGTTCCGCGATCAGAATGACGTCGGCGCCACGGCTCGCGAAATCGCGATCGGTTTCGTTCAGACCCGACATGACCAGCACTGGCGTGTCCTGCGGCGAACGCGCGACATTGAGCGGCCCGCGCACCGCGAAGAACTCGCCCTTGTGGTCGAGCACATGCATCCTGTCAGCATCGTGGAACCGGCCGCCCGCCTTGTCGAACAGCAAGGCATCCGGGTCCCAGCCCCGCCATAACCCCTGGACGATGCCGATATACTCTTCCGCACGACGGCGAAAATCGTCATCGGAGAACCCTTCCGGCCGGCTGAAGTTTGCCGCCTCACGCGGGTTCTGTTTCAGCGTCGCGTTCCAGCCGATACGGCCATGGCTGATGATGTCGAGCGAAGCAAAACGGCGCGCCAGATTGTAGGGCTGGTGCGCCAACGTCGAGGCGCTGGCGACGAGCCCGATCTTCTCCGTCACTGTGGCCAGCGCGGCCAGCAGCGTGGTCGCTTCGAACGGGCTGGCCGAGGGCTCATCGGCGGAGTCGGAAATGATGACCATGTCAACGCCCGCCGCTTCCGCCTTGCGGACGAACGCGCTGATCTGGCCGAGGTCCAGGATGTCGTGTCCGTTGGCGGCGGCGATGTCGAGCGAAATGGCGAGATGCATAGTGCGGCCCTTCGGCTGCCCTGAAATCGGGCAGGCGTCTGGCCACCAACCTAGGCCCCTCTTCGCGCATGGCAACGGGATCGAGTGGGCCACCAGCCTGTCACTTGCCGGCCAGCCTTCTTCTGCGTCGAGGCAGAGGCCTTGGCCCGAATGTCATGTTGGCGGCCACTTGTTTCGGCGATTAGCCGTGAACGCCCCTCGCGGTCGTCATTCTATGGCGGAGCAAGGAGCGAAGCGACGCGGCGCAGACCATAGAATCCATTCCGTGACTTCGAAGTGCCGCCCAACGATGCAGAATTCTGCGCCGCTGCGCCATATGATTAAGTCACGGAATGGATCCTCGGGTCTGCGCGCCGCTTCGCGTCGCTCCGCCCGTGGATGACGACGTCACGGAGGCTTCGGCCAATCCCTCGGCGATTAGCCTGAACGCCCTTCGCGGTCGTCATTCTATGGCGGAGCAAGGAGCGAAGTCGACGCGGTGCAGACCATAGAATCCATTCCGTGACGTTGAAGCGCCGCCCAACGGTGCAGAATTCTGCGCCGCTGCACCATACGATGAAGTGACGGAATGGATCCTCGGGTCTACGCTCCGCTTCGCGTCGCTCCGCCCGTGGATGACGACGTCACGGAGGCTTCGGCCAATCTCTCGGAGATTAGCCGTGAACGCTCCTCGCGGTCGTCATTCTATGGCGGAGCAAGGAGCGAAGCGACGCGGCGCAGACCATAGAATCCATTCCGTGACGTCGAGGCGCCGCCCAACGATGCAGAATTCTGCGCCGCTGCGCCATACGATTAAGGTCACGGAATGAATCCTCGGGTCTGCGCTCCGCTTCGCGTCGCTCCGCCCGTGGATGACGAAGTTCGCGGGCTTCCGCCAACCGCTAGACAAGCCACCGCTACTTCCCCGCCAAAATATCCTTGATCAGCCGCTGGCAGCGCTCGGCCATGAAATCGAGCAGCAGCCGCACCTTCGGGTCCTGCAGCTTCTTGTGCGGATAGACGGCGGCAAACTGCACCGGCGTCGGCGGCGTCTGGGGCAGGATCACCTTCAGCCGGCGGTCGCGGATGAAGGGCTCGACCTCGAAACGCGGCTTGTTGATGATGCCGCGCCCCGAAAGCGCCCAGCCGGTCAGCACGTCGCCATCGTCTGTGTCGTAAGGGCCGTGCACCTCGAACTTCTGCTGGCCGCTCGGCGTCTGCAGCGTCCAGACATATTCGCGCGCGCCGGCATAGCGCAGCATCAGGCAGTCGTGCTTCCTGCCGACCAGTTCCTGCGGTTCGGCGGGCTCGCCGCGCGCTTCCAGATATTTCGGCGCCGCCACCAGCACGCGCTCGCATTCCATGATGCCGCGCATCCGAAGGCTCGAATCCTCGATGATGCCGAGGCGGAAGGCGACGTCGATGCCTTCCTTCATGATGTCGACATTGTGGTCGGAGAGCCTGAGCCGCACCTCGATATCGGGATATTTGTCGTGGAAATCCGGGATGCCCGAGGCGATCAGCCGCCGTCCGAGGCCGAGCGGCGCCGTAACCCTGATGGTCCCGCGCGGCTGGCCGGAAAGCGCTGCGACCGCCGCTTCCGCCTCGGTGATGGCGTCCAGCACCTGCTTGGCGCCGGTGTAGAACACCGTGCCGTGCTCGGTCGGCATCAATTGACGGGTCGTGCGGTTGAACAGCCGCACCCCCAGATGCTTTTCCAGTTCCTTGATGCGGTTGGAGGCGACGGCCGGCGAAATGCGCATGTCACGCCCCGCCGCCGACAGATTGCCGAGCTCGACGACACGGACGAAGACGGCGATGTTGTCGAGATAGGCCATGCGTGGCTCTCAAACGGCTATAAAGGTAAGCCTAGTATTTTACATTTTTTTTTGAAAGTCATCGCGCGCCTCGCCTCTTTTCGTTTGCGCTGCACACCGTAAAGTCGCTCTCATCGGCAGGGACGATTTCCCAGGGGCGACACAATGATGGATTTCGCGATTTTCTGGGACTGGCTGAGCTTCGCCGTCCGCTGGCTGCATGTCATCACCGGCATCGCCTGGATCGGCTCGTCCTTCTATTTCGTCGCGCTCGACCTTGGCCTGCGCCAGCGCCCCGGCCTGCCCGCCGGCGCCTTCGGCGAGGAATGGCAGGTGCATGGCGGCGGCTTCTACCACATCCAGAAATACCTGGTGGCGCCGGCCGAGATGCCGGAACACCTCACCTGGTTCAAATGGGAGTCCTACGCCACCTGGCTGTCGGGCTTCGCCATGCTCTGCGTGGTCTATTATGCCGGCGCCGATCTGTTCCTGATCGACCCCAACGTGCTCAACATCTCGGCGCCGGTCGGCATTCTTCTGTCGCTGGCCACCATCGGCGTCGGCTGGATCGTCTACGATCTTCTGTGCCGCTCGCCGCTCGGCAAAAGCGATACCGGGCTGATGCTGGTGCTTTACGGCGTGCTGGTCTTTATCGCCTGGGGGCTCACCCATCTCTTCACCGGCCGCGCCGCCTTCCTGCATCTCGGCGCCATCACCGCCACGATCATGTCGGCCAACGTCTTCATGGTCATCATCCCGAACCAGAAGATCGTCGTCGCCGATCTGATCGCCGGCCGCAAGCCGGACCCGAAATACGGCAAGATCGCCAAGCAGCGCTCGCTGCACAACAACTACCTGACCTTGCCGGTCCTGTTCCTAATGCTGTCGAACCACTACCCGCTGGCCTTCGGCACGCAGTTCAACTGGGTCATCGCTTCGCTGGTCTTCATCATCGGCGTGCTGATCCGGCACTATTTCAACACGGTCCATGCGCGCAAAGGCAACCCCACCTGGACATGGCTGGGTGCTGCCGTGCTGTTCATGATCATCATCTGGCTGTCGACCGTGCCGAAGGTGCTGACCGGCGAGCCGAAGACCTCGGCCGCCTCCGCCGCCTCTCAGGTCTATATCGCCTCGGCCCATTTCCCGGCCGTGCGCGACACCGTGCTTGGCCGCTGCTCCATGTGCCACACGGAAGAGCCGGTCTATGAAGGCATCTACCATGCGCCGAAGGGCGTGCTGCTCGACACCGACGAGCGCATCGCCGAGCATGCGCGCGAGATATACATCCAGGCCGGCCGGGCGCATGCCATGCCGCCCGCCAACGTCACCCAGATCACCGACCAGGAACGGGCCCTTCTGGTCGCCTGGTTCGAAGGCGCCGGAAAGTAAGCATGACAGCGAAAATTCTGCGCGGCCGCACGCTCTCCTTCCTGCGCTGGCCCGAAACGATCGACGACCATTCCGCCTGGCGCTACGAGGAGGATGGCGCGCTGCTGATTGACGATGGCAGGATCGTCGCCGCCGGCGCCTATGCGGATGTCTCGAAGAAGGCGGGCGCCGGCGTCGAGACGATCGACCATCGTCCGCATCTGATCCTGCCGGGCTTCCTCGACGCCCATGTCCATGTGCCGCAGATGCAGATCATCGCCTCCTACGGCGCCGAGTTGCTCGACTGGCTGAACAAATACACCTTTCCAGAGGAGTCGAAATTCGAGAACGCCCAGCATGGCCGCCGCATCGCGCGGCTGTTCCTCGACGAGATGCTGCGGCACGGCACGACCACGGTCGCCGCCTACTGCTCCGTGCACAAATCTTCCGCCGAAGCCTTCTTCGCCGAGTCGCATGAGCGCAACATGCTCAACATCGCCGGCAAGGTGATGATGGACCGGAACGCGCCGGATGGCGTGCTCGACACGCCGCAAACTGGTTACGACGACAGCAAGGCGCTGATTGCCGAATGGCACGGCAAGGGCCGCCAGCTCTATGCCATCACGCCGCGCTTCGCCATTACGTCTACGCCCGAGCAGATGGAGATGGCCGGCGCGCTCTGCCGCGAGCATCCCGACCTGCACATGCAGACGCATCTGTCGGAGAACCACGCCGAGATCGCCTTCACCCAGGAGCTTTACCCCTGGTCGCACGACTACACCGACGTCTATGAGCATTACGGCCTGCTCGGCAAAAAGAGCCTGTTCGGCCACTGCATCCATTTGTCGGAGCGCGAGGCGGATGCGCTGTCGCACTCGGGCTCGGTCGCGGTATTCTGCCCGACCTCCAATCTTTTCCTCGGATCCGGCCTGTTCGACTACCAGCGCTATCGTCGGCGCGAAAAAAGTGTGCGGATCGCCGCCGCCACCGATGTCGGCGGCGGCACCAATTATTCGATGCTGCGCACCATGGACGAGGGCTACAAGGTGATCGCACTGAACGGCGAGAAGCTGAACCCGTTCCAGTCCTTCTGGCAATTGACGCGCGGCAACGCCGAGGCGCTGTCGGTGGCCGACAAGGTCGGCACGCTGGAGGAGGGCACCGATGCCGACATCGTCGTGCTCGATGCCCATGCCACGCCGGGCATGCGGCTCAGGATGGAGACGGTCGAGACGCTGGCAGAGGAGCTGTTCCTCTTGCAGACGCTGGGCGACGATCGGGTTGTGCGCGAGGTCTATCTGGCGGGCCGTCCGGCGAAAAGCGCGATTGTCCCAGGGTGACCCCCTCACCCGGATTGCCGACCGAATTGCGAGGGGCAATTCGGGGCAATCCGACCTCTCCCCGAGGGGAGAGGAGTGAGCCGGCGTTGGCGCCAGTCTCTTCTCCCCTCGGGGAGAAGGTGGCCGCGAAGCGGCCGGATGAGGGGGCGTCCGCGATGGATGCTTGACCACACGGAGCTTGTCGTACAAACGACGGTGGGATTTCGGAGAAAGAGACATGGCCACCGCCGACGACATCGCTCTGATCAAGAAACAGGAAGCCACGCTGGTCTTCCCGGCCTTCGACGAGGCCGTCGCCTTCAAGATCGGTTCCGCCATCAGGGATCGGGCGCTGAAGGAAGACCTGCCGATCATCGTCGACATCAGGACCTTCGACCGGCCGCTCTTCTATGCCGCGATGCCGGGCTCCAACGCCTCCAATCCGGACTGGGCGCGGCGCAAGATCAACGTCGTGAAGCGGTATCTCAGAAGCACCTATCGCCTTGTGCTGGAGCAGCAGCGGCCCGACCGCACGTTCAAGGTCGGCGAAGCGCTCGACATCGCCGATTATGTGCTGGCCGGCGGCGGCTTTCCGGTCACCGTGAAGGGCGCCGGCGTCATCGGGGTCATCGCCGTTTCGGGCCTGCCGGAGCGCGAGGACCACGGCGTCGTGGTCGATGCGATCTGCGCGCATCTCGGCGTCGATGCGAGCAAGCTCAGATTGCCGCCGGAAGACAAATGACCGATCCAAAAACCTTCCTCACCTCGATCTTCAACGCCGCCGTCGCCGCCGCCGACCCGGAAAAGACGATCCGCAATCATTTGCCGGCGAAGGCCAAGGGCCGCACCATCGTCATCGGCGCGGGAAAAGGCTCGGCGCAGATGGCGGCGGCCTTCGAGAAGGTCTGGGACGGTCCGGTCGACGGCCTGGTCGTCACGCGCTATGGCTATGGCGCCAGATGCGAGCGCATCGAGATCATCGAGGCGGCGCATCCGGTGCCGGACGCCGCCGGCCTCGAAGCCTCGCGCCGGCTGCTGGAGAAGGTGCGGGGCCTGACCTCCGACGATTTGGTGGTGGCGCTGATTTCCGGTGGGGGTTCGGCGCTGCTGCCGTCGCCCGCACCCGGGTTGACCCTGGCCGACGAGATCGCCGTCAACGAGGCGCTGCTTGCCTCCGGCGCGCCGATCGCGGCGATGAACACCATCCGCAAGCATGTCTCGACCATCAAGGGCGGACGGCTTGCCGCGGCCGCGCACCCGGCGCGGGTCGTGTCGCTGGTCGTCTCCGACATCCCAGGCGACAATCCGGCGCTGGTTGCCTCGGGACCGACGGTTCCCGATACCGGCAGCCGTCAGGATGCTCTGGCCTCGATCGCCGCTTATGGCATGAAGCTGCCGGCCTCGGTCATGGCGCATATCCAGTCGCCCGCCGCCGACGCACCGCGTCCCGACGATCCGCGCTTTGCCGGCAACGAAGTGCATCTGACCGCCTCGGCTGGTGTGTCGCTGGAGGCTGCGGCCGCCGAAGCCAAGCGGCAAGGCATCGAGGCCGTTATCCTGTCGGACGCGATCGAGGGCGAGGCCCGCGAGGTCGGCGGCGTCCACGCCGCGATCGCCCGCGAGGTAGCCACCCGCAACCGGCCTTTCGCCAAGCCCGTGCTGATCCTGTCCGGCGGCGAGACGACCGTGACGCTGCGGGCCAAGGGCAAAGGCGGCCGCAACTCGGAATTCCTCCTCGCTTTCGCCATCGGCATCGATGGCGTCGATGGCATTCATGCCATTGCTGCCGACACCGACGGCATAGATGGTTCGGAGAACAATGCAGGCGCCTTTGCTGACGGCTCGACCGTGGCGCGCATGCGTGCGGCAGGCGTCGATGCCAAGGCAATGCTCGCCGGCAACAACGCCTGGACGGCCTTCAATGCCGTCGACGACCTCTTCGTGCCGGGGCCAACCGGCACGAATGTGAATGATCTGAGGGCGATTCTGGTTAGGTAGCGCGGAACTCCACAGAGGTCGTCATGTATGGACGGCCCCTCTTGGGCAAGAGGCAAAATGACGACGACGGCGTAAGTCTGGAGCGGTCATGTATTCGGCCTTTAGTGCGGTCGATTTCGATGACCGCTGACCAACAAGGGTTAC
>NZ_RZRX01000129.1:0-17271 GCF_003997405.1 Mesorhizobium sp. M2A.F.Ca.ET.042.01.1.1 | reverse complement strand
GTCTTCCGCCGTGTGCGAGTGCCGAATGGGAAGGTGAGACGATGACGGTGACGGCGTTCCTGGCATATTGCGTCGCAATCACATTGGCAGCCGCCACGCCTGGGCCGGCGATGTTCGCGGTCATCACCAACGGTTTGTCGCGCGGCTTCGGCCGGGCGTTCATCACCGGCGTGGGCGTCGCCGCGGGCGACGCCCTGCTGGTCACCCTGGCGCTGCTCGGACTGGTGGCCATTGCCCAGACCTTCGAATGGATTTTTCTTTTGCTGAAATACGCGGGCGCCGCTTACCTCGTCTTTCTCGGGATGAGGATGTGGCGAGCCGCCGCCAAACAAAAGGACGAATCTCCTCAGTCGCAGGCGCGGCTGTCGCGGTCCTTCGTTCTCGGCGCTTCCATTGCGCTCGGCAATCCGAAGGCGATCCTGTTCCACGCCTCCATCATGCCACTGATCCTGAACCTCGATACCATGACCTTCGCCGATGGCCTGCTGGTGGTGCTCGTCGTGATCAGCGTCAATGTCATCACCATGGGCATCTACGCCGCGATGGCCGGCCGGGCAGCCGGCTGGTTCAACACCCCGAGGCGCATGCGCCTGATGAACAGGTTCGCCGGCGGCGCGATGATCGGCACCGGTGCGCTGATTGCCGCACGTTGAGCCGCGCAGCGACGCACGGCTTGCGTTTAAGGGACTTCCCCTCTATATGCGCGCTCATTCCACACACGGACTTTGGTGTCTGCCCGGGAGAAATCCGGCTGAAACCTCCGGTGGCATCAGGACATCCCGTCCGAAATGCCTGTGTCCGTGGAGGCCAACCGGAAAGGAACTAAATAATGGCTCTGCCAGATTTCAGCATGCGCCAGCTTTTGGAAGCTGGTGTTCACTTCGGCCACCAGACCCATCGCTGGAACCCGAAGATGGCGCCTTACATCTATGGCGCCCGCAACAACATCCACATCATCGACCTGTCGCAGACGGTGCCGCTGCTGCACCAGGCCTTGAAGCAGGTGTCCGACACCGTCGCCAAGGGCGGCCGCGTGCTGTTCGTCGGCACTAAGCGCCAGGCCTCCGACATCGTCGCCGACGCCGCGCAACGCTCGGCTCAGTACTATGTCAACTCGCGCTGGCTGGGCGGCATGCTCACCAACTGGAAGACGATCTCGAACTCCATCCAGCGCCTGCGCAAGCTCGACGAGACGCTGGCCGGCGAGGCCCAGGGCCTCACCAAGAAGGAGCGCCTGAACCTCGATCGCGAGCGCGAGAAGCTCAACAAGGCTCTCGGCGGCATCAAGGACATGGGCTCGACGCCGGACCTGATGTTCGTCATCGACACCAACAAGGAAGCGATCGCCATCCTCGAGGCCAAGCGCCTCGGCATTCCGGTCGTGGCCATCATCGATTCGAACTGCGACCCGGACAAGATCGACTTCCCGATCCCCGGCAATGACGACGCGGCCCGCGCCATCCAGCTCTATTGCGACCTGATCGCCAAGGCCGCCATCGACGGCATCGCCCGCCAGCAAGGCGCGCTCGGCGTCGACATCGGCGCTTCGGCCGAGGCTCCGGTCGAGCCGGCGCTCGACGCTCCGGCCAGCGAAGCCCCGGAAGCTTGATATCGAAGGCCGGAACCCGGCCTTCATCTTTCCAATAAGTTGGCGCGCTAAAGCGCTTTTGCCGAGCGCATCACCCGAGTCCCGGTTGGTGCGTCGGCGCATTTGAAACAAAGAGGCGACAATGACGATTTCGGCTGCACAGGTCAAAGAACTCCGCGACTTGACCGGCGCGGGCATGATGGACTGCAAGGCGGCGTTGAACGAGACCAACGGCGACATGGAAGCGGCCGTCGACTGGCTGCGCAAGAAGGGTATCTCGAAGGCCGACAAGAAGGCCGGCCGCACCGCCGCCGAGGGCCTGATCGGCGTCGATGCCGGCGTGCGTGAAGCCGCCGTCGTCGAGGTCAATTCCGAGACCGACTTCGTCGCCCGCAATGCGGCCTTCCAGGAGATCGTGGCCAACGTGGCCAAGGTCGCGCTCGCGTACGGCACGACGGAGGCGGTCGCCGCCGCGAAGTATCCGGGCTCCGACAAGTCGGTCACCGACACCATCAAGGACGCTGTCGGCACCATCGGCGAGAACATGGGTTTCCGCCGTTCGGCCAAGCTCACCGTACCGCATGGCGTGGTGGCGACCTATGTCCACAACGCGGTTGCCGACGGTCTCGGCAAGCTCGGCGTGCTGGTGGCCATCGAGACCACCGGCAACGAGCATGCCGCCAACGCTTTTGCCCGCCAGGTCGCGATGCATGTCGCCGCCAGCAACCCGGTCGCGCTGACCGCCGAGGAAGTCGACCCGGCGCTCGTCGAGCGCGAGAAGGCGATCTTCTCCGATCAGGCGCGCCAGTCGGGCAAGCCGGAAGCCATCATCGAGAAGATGGTCGAGGGCCGCCTGCGCAAGTTCTATGAAGAGGTCGTGCTTTTGAAGCAGGCTTTCGTGCTCAATCCCGACATCACCGTCGAGAAGGCGCTGAAGGATGCCGAGAAGGAGATCGGCGCTCCGGCGAAGATCACCGCCTATCTGCGTTACGCGCTGGGCGAGGGCATCGAGAAGGAAACGACCGATTTCGCGGCGGAGGTCGCGGCAGCGGTCAAGAAATAGCTCCGATCCAAGGGGAGCGCATCGCGTTTCCCTTAAGGTGAAGAGCTCACGAGCTCAGGCAACTCGGCCGGGTGTCCGCATGGATGCTCGGCCGATTTCTTGTGCGGTGTCGATAAAGGCCCTGAGCTTCGGCGCCATCGACGCGCGGCGCGGAAAATAGAGGAAGAGGCCGGGCTCCTCGATCGCCGTCTGCGGCAGGATTTGGACGAGGCGGCCGGCGGCAAGGTCTGCGCGCACCAGCGGCTCGAAAACGTAGGCAAGCCCGACGCCGGCCAGCGCCAGATCGATGGCGCCAAGCGAATCCGTGACAGTGGCCGTGCCGCGTGTCTCGACAACGACATCCTTGCCGTTGTCATTCAGATCCCAGCGGTAAAGCGCGCCGGACCGAACCAGCCGGTAGCCAATGCAGTTATGGTTGGCGAGATCGGCCACGTCGCGCGGTCGGCCGTGCTTTCCGACATAGGCGGGAGAGGCGACGATCACGGCTTTGAACGGCGGCGTCATCCGGACAGTGACCATGTCCTGGGCGATCATCTCGCCCAGCCGGATACCGGCATCAAAACCTTCGCCGACGATATCGATAAGTCCCTGGTCGGCAACGATCTCGACCGTCACATCGGGGTAGCGTTCGGCCATCGCCGCGACCACCGGCGTCACCGCCAGGGGGATCGCTATGTTGGAGGCATTGATCCTGAGCAGGCCGGCCGGCCTTCCCTTCACGCCGCGGATGCGATCCATCCGCTCGGCAATGTCCTGGAGGGCAGGGGCCGCCGTCTCCACCAGCGCCTTGCCGGCCTCGGTCAACGAGACGCTGCGCGTCGTGCGGGCGAAGAGCGGCTGGCCGACGCGCTCTTCCACGAGCCGCACCGCATGGCTCACGGCGGATGGACTCATGCCGAGCTCAGCCGCGGCAAGCGCGAAACCGCCGCGCCGCGCCACGGCGACGATGACCGGCAAATGTGTGAGCAGATCGCGATCCATTCATGAATGATATCGCATAGTCTTTGCGAACAATGCAATCTTATCGATGCTCTCAAGCCAGCCCATATTGGGCATCAACACATCGGCGGCGGGCTGATGCTTCAAGGAGAGACGAAATGAATGCGTTGAGACATGCAACCTTTGCGGCGGGCATGGCATTGGCCCCGGTCGATGCCGGCGGCGCGGAGGCGACCGGTTGGCAGGCGCTTGCCGACGAGCGCGCGGTGATCCGTATCGCCGACGCCATCGACCGCGCGGTGGATGCGCAGGACTGGAAGCTGGCGCGCAGCTATTTCGCCGAGCGTGTCACCGCCGATTTCAGCAGCCTCTCCGGCCAGCCCGCGGCCAACATCGCCTCCGACGACCTGATCGGCGCCTGGGCGGGCAATCTCAAGGGCAGCAAGACCAGCCTGCATCTGCGCACCAACCATCAGGTCGTGCTCGAAGCCGATGCCGCGACCGTTCATTCCAACGGCTATGCCTGGAACCGGATGGAAGGCAATGGCGACCCGCTCTGGGAGGTCTGGGGCACGTATGAGCATCATTTGGCCCGATCGGCTGCCGGCTGGAAGGTCGACGGCTTCACCTTCCGCATGACGCATGAGCGCGGCAATCCCTGGGTCAAGGCGACTCCTGGGCAGTGACCGGCAGCACATCAGTTCAGCATCGGAAGACCACCATGACCATGACCTATTACACGCTTGGCAACAGCGGCCTGCGCGTCAGCCGGCTGGCGCTCGGCACCATGACCTTCGGAACGGAATGGGGCTGGGGCGCGGACCGGGACACCGCGCGCGCGATGTTCGACGCCTATGTCGAAGCGGGCGGCAACTTCTTCGACACGGCCGATCTCTATACCGGCGGCACAGCCGAGACCTGGCTCGGCGAGTTCGTCGCCGAGCGCGGCTTGCGCGACAAGGCGGTGATCGCCACCAAATTCACCTTCAACTCGGAATCGGGCAATCCCAATGCCGGCGGCAATGGCCGCAAGAACATCATGCGGGCGGTGGACGCCTCGTTGAAGCGGCTCGGCACCGACTATATCGATCTCTACCTGCTGCATGTCTGGGACCGGATCACCCCGGCAGAGGAGGTGCTGCGCACGCTGGACGATCTGGTGCGCGCCGGCAAGGTGCGCCATGTCGGCCTCTCCGACGTGCCGGCGTGGTATGCCGGCCGCGCCCAGGCGATCGCCGAACTGCGCGGCTATGAGCCGGTTTCGGCGCTGCAGCTCGAATATTCGCTCGCCGAGCGCGCCATCGAACATGAATATGTGCCTTTCGCCACCCGTCATGGCGCCGGCATCATGGTGTGGAGCCCTTTGGCCAGCGGCCTGCTCAGCGGCAAATACAGGCCGACGCGAGCCGGGAATGCCGGCCGGCTCGACGGCTTCCGCAACACCACACATCCCGGCTTCCAGAAGTTCAGCGACCGCAACTGGGCGATCGTGGCGGAGCTCGAGAAGGTGGCGGCCGAGCTTGGCCGCAGCATGGCGCAGGTCGCGCTCAACTGGGTGGCGACCCAGCCAGGCATCGCCTCCGTCATCCTTGGAGCGACGAGGCTCGAGCAGCTCGAGGACAATCTTGGCGCGCTCGATTTTTCTATACCCGCCGAGCTTCGCAAGCGGCTGGAAGAGGTCAGCGCCACGCCAGCACCGTTTCCGCATTCGTATTTCGGCTCCGAGATCCAGGTGCGGGTGACCGGTGGCGCGGTGACTGGCGACAAGCCGGCAGGCTATTGCCATCCCGTCGTCATCGAAGGCGAAGCGGTCAGCATCTCAAGCGACTGATTGAAAAAGGGCAACTGTTCGAAAGGCGGCAACTGACCGAAAAAGCCTGGAATTTTGCACGAGGGCGCGGCGTGACATCGCCGCGCCCTTCGTGTATCGGGTCAACCCGTCATGACAGCATCGCCGGATGAAGCGGGGGCGGTTTTGCCTCCAAAATTGCCGCGCCGAGATTTGCGAGGATCAAGATGACGGATAAGCCCCTCTATCGACGTGTCGTGCTGAAAGCTTCCGGCGAAGCGTTGATGGGCGAGCAGCATTTCGGCATCGACGTCTCGGTGGTCGACCGCATCGCCGCCGACATCGCCGAGGCGCGCGCGCTGGGCGTGGAAGTGGGCGTCGTCATCGGCGGCGGCAACATCTTCCGCGGCGTCGCCGTCGCCTCGAAGGGCGGCGACCGCGTCACCGGCGATCACATGGGCATGCTCGCCACCGTCATCAACTCGCTGGCGCTGCGCACCTCGCTGAACAAGATCGGCGTTGACGCCGTCGTGCTGTCGGCGATCGCCATGCCCGAGCTCTGCGAGAGCTTTTCCCAGCGCCAGGCGACCGCCTATATGAATCAGGGCAAGGTGGTCATCTTCGCCGGCGGCACCGGCAATCCGTTCTTCACCACCGATTCGGCCGCGGCGCTTCGCGCCGCCGAGATCGGCGCCGATGCGCTGTTCAAGGGCACGCAGGTCGACGGGGTCTATTCGGCAGATCCCAAGAAAGATCCGAACGCTGTCCGCTTCGACCGCATCAGCCACGCCGAAGTCATCAAACGCGGGCTTGCGATCATGGATACCGCCGCGATTGCACTTGCGCGCGAAAACAACATTCCGATAATCGTCTATTCGATCCACGAAAAAGGTGGTTTCGGCGATATTCTAAGGGGCGGCGGCCATTGCACGGTCGTCACGGACAAGTAACAGGCGCCGGGATCGGTCAAACGACCTCGGAACCGCCGACCGAATAGCCATAGAAGCAGTGAACCCGGCGAACGGGTCGAGGAGATGATCATGAGTGGCGAGTACGAAGACCTGAAGCGACGCATGGACGGGGCGATCGCCGCATTCAAGCACGATCTGGCTTCGCTGCGCACCGGCCGGGCCTCCAGCAACCTGCTCGACGCCGTGCAGGTGCAGGCCTACGGCACCGCGATGCCGATCAACCAGGTCGCCAACGTTTCGGTGCCGGAGCCGCGCATGATTTCGGTGTCGGTCTGGGACAAGTCGATGGTCAGCGCGGTGGACCGCGCCATCCGCGAGGCCAATCTGGGCTTCAACCCGATCGTCGACGGCACCACGCTCCGGATTCCGCTGCCCGAGCTCAACGAGCAGCGCCGCAAGGAGCTGGTCAAGATTTCGCACGGTTACGCCGAGAATGCGCGCGTCGCGGTTCGCCATGTTCGCCGCGACGGCATGGACTTCCTCAAGAAGGCCGAGAAGGATGGCACCATCAGCGAGGACGATCAGCGCAAGCGCTCCGACCAGGTGCAGAAGCTGACCGACGAGATGATCAGCACGATCGATCACCTGCTTTCCGATAAGGAAGCTGAAATCATGCAGGTTTAGGGTCGGGTTTCCGGCTCGAAAGCGAGATTATGGCAACGCCCGCGCATGTCGCGATCATCATGGATGGAAACGGACGCTGGGCCAAGGCGCGCGGTCTGCCGCGCCTTGCCGGCCACCGGGCGGGCGTAGAGGCGCTGCGCAAGACGGTGCGCGCAGCGCCCGATCTCGGCATCTCCTACCTGACCGTCTACGCCTTTTCCTCGGAGAATTGGTCTCGGCCGAAATCCGAGGTTAGCGACCTCATGGGTTTGTTGAAGCTGTTCATCCGCCGCGACCTTGCCGAACTGCATCAGAACGGCGTGCGGGTGAGGATAATTGGCGACAAGCAAGGGCTGCAGCCCGACATCAGGGGCCTGCTGCAGGAGGCCGAATCGCTGACCGCCGGCAACGAGGCGCTGACGCTGGTCATCGCCTTCAACTATGGTGGCCGCGACGAGATCGTGCGCACCGCCCGCAAGCTGGCGGATGCCGTCGCGCGCGGCGACATGGCGAGCGACGCGATCACGGCGGAGAGCTTTGCCGCTTCGCTCGACACACAGGGCATTCCCGACCCCGAGCTGGTGATCCGGACCAGCGGCGAGCTCAGGCTGTCGAATTTTCTCCTGTGGCAGGCGGCCTATAGCGAGCTTGTCTTCCTGCCTTGCTATTGGCCGGATTTCAGCCGCGAACACCTGGCCGATGCCTTGCGCGACTTTGCCGGCCGCGAACGGCGCTTCGGCGGGCTCGCCGCCCGCGACGTCGCGCTTTAGGCGGCGCCACGCATGAGCAACCTCCAGCAGCGCGTCATCTCGGCAATCGTGATGGCGGCGCTGACGCTCGCGCTCACCTGGCTCGGCGGATTGCCGTTCCGGCTGTTCTGTGGGGCAATCGCGGCGTTGATCTTCTATGAATGGACGCGCATGGCGCGCGCCGGCAACGGCGCGGCGCTCGGCTTCCTGCCGGAAGCACTGATTGTGATCTTCATCGGCGCGCTGGTTGCCGGCGTGCCGGCCTTGTGGCTGCTTTTGCTGATCGCGATCCTTGTGGCGGTCGCGGCCATCGCAGCCCGGATCAGGGGGGCTGAGCAGTGGGAAGCCTCCGGGGTGGCCTATGCGGCGCTATCCGGCTTCTCGCTCGCCTATCTGCGTGACAACAACCATTCCGGGCTGATAGCGATTCTGTTCCTGTTCGCTGTGGTCTGGGCGACTGACATCGCGGCCTATTTCGTCGGCCGCGCTATAGGCGGCCCGAAACTTGCGCCGTCGATCTCGCCCGGCAAGACACGGAGCGGCGCGGTTGGGGGCGCGGTCGGCGGCCTTGCCGCCGGGCTACTGCTGGCAATTGCAGCCGGCGCCGGCAATCTCGCCCAGCTCGGCCTCGCCGCGCTGGCGCTGTCGATCGTTTCGCAGATCGGCGACCTGTTCGAATCCTGGGTCAAGCGCCGGCATGGCGCCAAGGATTCCAGCAACCTCATTCCCGGCCATGGCGGCGTCATGGACAGGGTCGATGGGCTTGTCGCGGCCGCGCTGGCGCTGTACGTGATTGGTTGGGTCGCGGCGGGCGCCGAGCATCCGGCACTGGGGCTGTTTCCGAACTGAACGACGCTAATGGTCAAGGCGAAAAACGGCGCGCGCCACGGTTTCGCCCGGATTGATGCCACAGTCGCGGCGGAATGTCGTGTGCGGGCGAATTTGAGGGCATGAGTTGAACGACATTTTTCACGCGGTCTTCAGCACGCAAGGCTTCGTCCTTGGCACGCTCGTGCCGTTTCTGTTCGTGCTGACCGTGGTCGTGTTCGTCCACGAGATGGGCCACTATCTCATCGGCCGCTGGTGCGGCATCGGCGTGAAGGCCTTTTCCATCGGTTTCGGCCCCGAGCTCGTCGGCTTTAACGATCGCCGCGGGACGCGGTGGAAGCTTTGCGCCATTCCGCTTGGCGGCTACGTCAAATTCGTCGGCGACATGAATGCGACGTCGAGCCAGCCGAGCGCCGAGGAGATCGAATCACTGACCGACGCCGAGCGCGAGGTCGCCTTCCACACGCAGCCTATCTGGAAGCGCGCCGCGACCGTCGTTGCGGGACCGCTGTTCAATTTCCTGCTGACGATCGCCGTGTTTGCGGTGCTGTTTTCCCTCTATGGCCGCCCGGTTCTGGAACCTACGGTGGCCCAGGTCACCGCGGGCAGTCCAGCTGAGAAAGCCGGAATCCAGCCTGGCGACCGATTCGTCAAAGTCGACGGCAGCAAGGTGGAGACCTTCGCCGATGTGCAGCGCCTGGTTTCAGGCCGGGCAGGCGATGCGATCACCTTCACCATGCTACGCGACGGCAAGGAAATCGCCGTCACGGCGACACCGGAGCCGATGGAGCAGCAGGATGCGCTGGGCAACAAGGTCAAGGTCGCGGTTATCGGCGTCGTCAACAATGCCGAGCTCGGCCAGCCACGCCTGATCTCCTATACGCCGGCCGGCGCCGTGGTAGCGGCGGTCGAGGAAACCGGACATGTGATCGAGCGCACCGGGCAGTTCCTGCAGCGCTTTGCGCTTGGACGCGAGGACAAGTGCCAGTTGGGTGGCCCGATCAAGATCGCGAAGATGTCGGGCCAGGCAGCCAAGCTCGGCTTCGAGTGGCTGGTGCAGCTTGTTGCATTTCTGTCAGTCGGAATAGGATTTCTCAATCTCCTGCCGATTCCCCCTCTCGACGGCGGCCACCTGTTGTTCTACGGCGTGGAGGCCGTCATAAGGCGACCTGTTTCGGAGCGAATGATGGAGATGGCCTATCGAACCGGGCTGTTCCTGGTGCTCGGTTTCATGGGCTTCGTTTTTTGGAATGATCTGTTTGGGTGCTGAAATCATGAAGAAATTTGGCTTCAGCGCCGGTCATATTGAGATGCCGTTTACCATGCGTGGGGATATGCGTGACGCGAAAGCCACGCGGTACGGTTAAGTAAATACAAATTAACCGGGAGCCTTGCGTGTAGGGAAAATCCGGTTAATACGGTAAGGGAAAATACCGCACGTCCGGTTTTCTCGCCGTGGGGACTACGAGAAAAAGGTACAAAAGCCCGATGAAGGCAGCATCCAAGTTTCTGAGCGCCGCTTCCGCGGCGGCTTTGTCCGCCGCTCTGGTCGTGCCAGGCGCGCTCGCAGTGCAGTTCGCAGCCACCTCGGTGGCCGAGGCCGCGGTCGTTTCGCGCGTCGAGGTCAGCGGCAACCAGCGCGTCGATGCCGAGACCATCCGCAATTACATTACGATCAAGCCGGGCAAGCCTTTCTCCAGCTCCGATATCGACGACGCCGTCAAGGCGCTGTTCGGAACCGGCCTGTTCTCGGACGTTCAGATCAACCAGGTCGGTTCGAGCCTGGTGGTCAAGGTTTCCGAATACAAGGTCGTCAACCAGGTCCTGTTCCAGGGCAACAAGAAGATCAAGGACAACGCGCTTCAGATGGGTATCCAGCTGAAGCCGCGGGCGACCTTCTCGCAGCAAACGCTCGATGCCGATGTCGAGGCGATCAAGTCGGCATACAAGCGCATTGGCCGCGATGACGCCGCCGTGACCACGCAGATCATGGATCTCGGCGACAACCGCGTGAACGTGGTCTTCAACATCAACGAAGGCGGCCGCACCCAGATCGCGGCGATCAATTTCGTCGGCAATCACGCCTATTCCAGTCGCCGCCTGTCCGATGTCATCAATACCAAGCGTTCGTCCTGGCTGTCCTTCGTGCTGCGCGACGACGTCTATGACGAGGACAAGCTGCGCGCCGACCAGGAGCTGCTGCGCCGCTTCTACTACAATCATGGCTATGCCGACTTCCAGGTCGTCTCGGCCGTCGGCGAGCTTGACGACGCCACCAACAAATACACGGTCACCATCACCGTTCAGGAAGGCGACCGCTACACGTTCGGCGACGTCAGCGTGGAAAGCTCCATTCCGGAGGTCGACTCGAAGGCGCTGGAATCGGCCGTCGAAACCCACAAGGGCGATGTCTACAACGCCAAGGACGTCGAGGATTCGATCGTCGCCTTGACCGAGAAGGTCGCGGGCTCGGGTTACGCCTTCGCCCAGGTGACGCCGCGCGGCGACCGCAATTTCGAGAACCACACCATTTCGGTCGTCTACACCATCGACCAGGGCACCAAGGCCTATATCGAGCGCATCGAAATCCGCGGCAACGACCGCACGCGCGACTATGTCATTCGTCGCGAATTCGACGTCAGCGAGGGCGACGCCTTCAACCAGGTCCTCATCCAGCGCGCGAAGAAGCGGTTGGAAGGCCTTGATTACTTCCAGTCCGTCGACATCTCGACGGTTCCGGGCTCGGCACCCGACCAGGTTGTGCTGGTGGTCACCGTGGTTGAGAAGTCGACCGGCGAATTCTCGGTCGGTGCTGGTTATTCGACCGGTGGCGACACGCCCGGCCCATCGATCGAGGGCTCGATCACGGAGCGCAACTTCCTAGGCCGTGGCCAGTACATCAAGCTGTCGGCCGGCGGCGGCAAGAATTCGCGCGACTTCGCTCTGTCCTTCACCGAGCCCTACTTCCTTGGCCGGCGCATCGCGGCGGGTTTCGATATCTACAAATCGACCCGCAACTATGATCACTACGATACGGACACCACCGGCGCGAGCGTTCGCTTCGGCCTGCCGATTACCGACAGCATTTCGACGCAGCTGGCGTACAATATCTCGCAGGAAAAATACGAGTACGACAACTGCGATAGCAACGGCGACGGTATTGAAGGCGACTGCAACCTTTCACAGGCCATCAAAGACGCCATCGATGAGGGTTCATGGCTGAAGTCCTCGGTCAGCTTGGGTCTTACCTACAACACGATCGACGACATGAAGAACCCGCATGAGGGTCTCTTCGTCACTGGCGCGACCGAGTTCGCCGGTCTTGGCGGCGATGCCAAATGGGTGAAGGTGACCGGCCGGGCAAGCGTCTATCAGACATTGTCGGAGCAGCTTGACCTTGTCGGCCTCGTATCGGGCGGCGCCGGCTACATTGCAGGCTATGGTGACAATGGCCTGCGCATCTTCGACCAGTTCCAGAGCAACGATCGCATGATACGCGGCTTTGAATATGGCGGCATCGGCCCGGTTGACCCAGCTACGGGTGATCACCTTGGTGGCACCACCTATTTCAATGCTTCGGCGGAAGCCCAGTTCCCGCTGCCGGTCATTCCGGAGAGCTTTGGCCTGCGCGGTGCCGTATTTGCCGACGCCGCGACCCTTTACGGAACGAAGATTACATCGGTTGCGCAGGAATCGACCGACATGAAGCTCCGCGCCTCGGTGGGTGTCGGCCTGATGTGGGCTTCGCCGTTCGGCCCGATCCGCATCGACTACGCGATTCCGGTCAAGAAAGAATCGACCGACAATGTGCAGGAATTCAACTTCGGCATAGCGACCCGCTTCTAATTTAGCGGTTGCGTTGTTTCCGGGCCGCGTGACGGCCCGGACTAGACTGAGCCGACCCAGCTGGATATTGCTTCTGGAATGACCGATCCGGTGTTCTTCGCGCCTTCACGCCGGTATACGGCTGGCGAGGTCGCGAATCTGACCGGCGCCAGCCTGCTTGATGCCGCGCAGGCTGAAATTGCCATCGAAGGGCTGGCTCCCGCCAATGAGGGCGGTGACGGCGCGCTCGTCTTTGTCGACGGCAAGCGCAATTTCGCGCTGATGCAGTCGCTGAGGGCGGCCGCAGTCCTGTGCCCCGCCGATGTTGCCAGCAAGGCGCCGCCAGGGGTCGCGGTGCTTATGCATCCTCGTCCGCAACAGGCTTTCGCGATGGTCGGGCGCCTTTTGTTTCCGCATGCCGCAACTCCGGGGCCAATGACCGGAGAAACCGGCATCTCGGCGCATGCCTTTGTCGATCCGTCCGCCCATATCGAGGATGGGGCGATCGTCGAAGCGGGCGCCGTGATCGGTCCCGGCGTGTCCATCGGCAGCGGCACGGTCATTGCACCTCACGCGGTGGTCGGCCGTTCCTGCCAGATTGGTCGTGACGGCTTCATCGGCCCCGGCGCCAGCATCCAATATGCGCTTGTCGGCAATCGTGTCATCATCCATGGCGGCGCAAGGATCGGCCAGGACGGTTTCGGCTTTGTGGGCGGCGCCAAGGGGCCTGAACGCGTGCCGCAGATTGGCCGCGTCATCATCCAGGACGATGTCGAGATCGGCTCCAATTCGACCGTCGACCGCGGCGCGATGTCCGATACCATCATCGGCCAGGGCACCAAGATCGACAATCTGGTGCAGATCGCCCACAATGTTCGCATCGGCCGCAATTGCATTATAGCGGGCCTTTCGGGTATCTCCGGTTCCGTCGTCGTCGGCGACAACGTCACCATGGGTGGCGGTGTCGGCCTCGCCGATCATCTGACCATCGGGCCGGGAGCCAAGCTTGCTGCGAGAAGTGGATTCATGAACAACGTGCCGGCAGGCGAGATCTGGGGAGGCTATCCGGCACAGCCGATGGCGGAAGCCATGCGCGAGATAGCGATGCTGCGCAAGATGGCCAGGACGCGCAAGCAAGGCGACGGAAATGGCTGACATGGTGGCAACGACACTCGAGGCGGTCGATATCATGGGGCTGATGAAGCTCCTGCCGCATCGCTATCCGTTCCTGCTGATCGATCGCATTGTCGATATCGATGGCGATGAATCCGCTGTCGGCATCAAGAACGTGACCATCAACGAGCCGCATTTCCAAGGCCATTTCCCGCAGCAGCCGGTCATGCCCGGCGTGCTGATCATCGAGGCGATGGCCCAGACCGCCGGCGCGATCTGTATTCGCAGCCTCAACACGGAAAAGCCCTCGCTGGTTTATTTCATGACCATCGACAATGCGAAATTCCGCAAGCCGGTGGTTCCGGGAGACCAGCTCAGGATCCACGTCAAGAAGATCAAGAAACGCGGCAATCTGCTGAAATTCGCCTGCGAGGCGATGGTTGACGGGGCGAAAGCCGCCGAGGCCGAGGTTTCAGCCATGATGGTCACCGGCTGACGGTTCGAAATGCTCATGAAAGTCGAGACATTCATCCATCCTTCCTCGGTCGTCGAAGAAGGAGCCCGGCTCGGCAAAGGTGTCCGCATCGGACCCTTCTGCCATATCAGCGCCGATTCAATCATCGGCGACGGCGTCGAGCTGGTCAGCCATGTGTCGGTGATGGGCGCATCAACCATCGGAGCAGGAACAAAGGTCTATCCGATGGCGAC
The DNA here is from genome assembly GCF_003997405.1 of Mesorhizobium sp. M2A.F.Ca.ET.042.01.1.1. NCBI lineage: Bacteria > Pseudomonadati > Pseudomonadota > Alphaproteobacteria > Hyphomicrobiales > Phyllobacteriaceae > Mesorhizobium > Mesorhizobium sp. M2A.F.Ca.ET.042.01.1.1. Next base: position 3,095 of record NZ_RZRX01000129.1, on the reverse strand, counting down.
GCTTGGCGCGCCGCCGCAGAACACCAAGCACAAGGGTGGGCGCACCACCCTGGTCGTCGGTGAGAACTGCACCATCCGTGAAGGCGTCACGATGCATGTCGGCACCGATTCCAGCCGCGGCGAGACGAGTGTCGGCGACAACGGCAATTTCCTTGCCTACGCCCACATCGCCCATGATTGCGTCGTCGGCAAGAACGCGACCTTCGCCAATGGCGCGACGCTCGGCGGCCATTGCGAGATAGGCGACAATGTCTATATCGGCGGGCTGACCGCCGTTCACCAGTTCGTGCGCATTGGCGACAACGCCTTCATCGGCGGCTGCTCGGCGGTTGTCGGCGATATCATTCCCTATGCGATCGCCGCCGGCAATCGCGCCAAGCTGCGCGGCCTGAACATCATCGGACTCAAGCGCTCCGGCCTGCCGCGCTCGGAAATCTACCTGCTGCGCAAGGTTTACCGGTCGATTTTCGACCGTTCCCGCAGCGTCGCGGAGAATATCGATCTCGCCAGGGCGGAATTCGGCTCCTCGTCTCCTGCCGCCACGAAGATGATCGACTTCATCGCCAGCGGCGGCAAGCGGCACTATGCGGTCCCGCCGCTGAAGGGTGGTGGCGACGATGACAGCGGCGATGACGAGGTCTGAGCGCGTCGCATCAGGGATCCAACTCGCGCCGGGCTCGAAGGTCGGCATCATTGCCGGCGGTGGCAGCCTGCCCGTCGAAGTCGCCGACGGCCTGGTGAAGCACGGTTTTGCGCCTTTCATCATCATCGCTGCCGGTGAGGTCGACCGCGAGGCCGACTTTGCGGCCTACGATCAGGAAAAACTTGCGCTGGAGGAGATCGGGCGGCTGTTTCCGTTGCTGAGGCGCCAGGGCATCACCCACCTCGTCCTTGCCGGCGAGATCAAACGCAGGCCGCGGTTGAGCAAGATAAGGCCGACATTTGGTCTGCTGGCGATAATTCCCTTAGTGGTCAGAGCCTTGCGGCGCGGCGATGATGGCCTGTTGAAGATGTTGACCCGAGCCCTCGAAACGCGAGGCGTCAAGGTCGTCGGCGCGCACGAGGTCGTTCCGGAACTGACGGCGGGCGAAGGCACATTGACGGCGACCGGACCAAACCAGTCCGACTGGCGTGACATCGAGGCCGCTCGCAAGGCGGCCAAGGCCATCGGCGCGCTCGATATCGGCCAGGCGGCGATTGCGATCGGAGGTCGCGCCGTGGCGCTGGAAGGCATCGAGGGCACAGCCGGTCTGCTCGACAGAATGCGGGATTTGCGCGGTCATGGCAGGCTGGCCGGCAAGGCGCGGGGCGTGCTGGTCAAATGCGCCAAGCCGGGTCAGGAATTGCGGGCCGACTTGCCCACCATTGGCCCGCAGACGGTCGACGCCGCTCATGCGGCAGGCCTTGCCGGCATAGCCGTCGAGGCCGGCCGTTCGCTTATCCTTGAAGGCCCGACCACGCTTGCTCGCGCGAACGCCTTTGGCCTTTTCATCGTCGGCCTGCCCGCGACGGAGCTGGCCAAACGGGGAGCCGGCTGATGGCCGCTGACAAGCCGATCAGGCTCGCGATCGTCGCCGGCGAGGAATCCGGCGATCTGCTCGGCGCCGACATCGTGCGGGCGCTCGAGCGTACGACCGGCCGCAAGGTTCAGCTTGTCGGCATCGGCGGCCGGCACCTGCAGCAATTGGGGCTGACGCCGCTGTTCGACGGCGGAGAGATCGCGCTGATGGGTTTCAGCGCGGTGCTGCGCGACCTGCCGCGGCTGATGCGCCGCATCAGCCAGACGGCGGCGACGATCGCGGCCGAGCGGCCTGATTGCCTCGTCACAATCGACAGTCCCGACTTTTCGCTGCGCGTGGCGAAGAAGGTCCGCGCAATGGCGCCGGCCATCCCGATCGTTCACTATGTCTGCCCGAGCGTATGGGCTTGGCGGCCGGGCAGGGCGGTGGCGATGAAGCCCTATGTAGATCACATTCTCTGCATCCTGCCGTTCGAGGTGAAGGCACTTGCCCGTCTCGGCGGACCACCGGGCACTTATGTCGGTCACCGGCTGACGCGGGATCCGGGCGTGCTTGGCGCCGCCAAGGCGCAGAGCCAGCCGCGCGACCTCTCCGACGACCGTGTCAAGACGTTGCTGGTGCTGCCTGGCTCGCGCCGCGGCGAGGTTCGCCGGCTGATGGAACCGTTCGGCAAGGCGATGTCGGCGCTGCGCCAACGCGGCCATCGCCTGCGCCTGCTGTTGCCGACAGTGCCGCACGTCACCGAGCTGGTGAAGGCTTCGGTCGCCAGTTGGGATGACAAGCCGGAAATCATCACCGAGCCGGAGCGCAAATGGCAGGCCTTCGGCAAGGCCGATGCGGCATTGATCGCGTCTGGAACGGTGTCGCTCGAGTTGGCGCTTGCAGGCGTTCCGATGGTTTCCTGCTACAGGCTGGACCCGATTGCGCGCCAGCTGCTGCAGCATATTGTGACGACTTGGTCGGCCCTGCTGCCCAACCTGATTTCCGACCGCACGCTGGTTCCGGAATTCTACGACCAGTATGTCCGGCCGGAAAACCTTGCCCGGCAACTTGAGGCCCTGTTTGCCGACACCGGCATGCGTGCCTGGCAAAAGGCGGGCTTTGCGGAGATCGCCAAGCGGATGGCGACCGAGCGGCCGAGCGGCGAGATCGCCGCGGAAGTGGTGATGGGGTGTATCAAGAGAGCGAATAGGGAGTAGCGAATAGCGAGTGGGCTATCGGTTTGCCTTCTTTCCCCTATTCGCTACTCGCTATCTCGCTATTCGCTCAATTACCTTTTCGCAATCGGCACGTAGTCGCGCTCTGTGGCGCCGGTGTAGAGCTGGCGCGGGCGGCCGATCTTCTGGTGCGGGTCCTCGATCATTTCCTTCCACTGCGCGATCCAGCCGACGGTGCGCGCGACCGCGAACAGAACGGTGAACATGGTTGTGGGGAAGCCGAGCGCCTTCAGCGTGATGCCGGAATAGAAGTCGACGTTCGGGTAGAGCTTCTTTTCGATGAAGTAAGCGTCGGTTAGCGCGATCTTCTCCAGTTCCATCGCGATGTCGAGCAGCGGATCGTCCTTGATGCCAAGCT
>NZ_RZRX01000128.1:0-17436 GCF_003997405.1 Mesorhizobium sp. M2A.F.Ca.ET.042.01.1.1 | reverse complement strand
GTTCTCCTCCTCGTCGCGTGAGATGCTTATGATGACGTGCTCGCCGGCGTCTTCGAGCATGACGGCGGGATCGCTGGGCGGGTAAGCTCAAAGCCTATTGATGTCCGGTCGAGATTGATCGGAGGCGGAGCGCCGCACGATCCCGCAATGAAGCTTCAGTCCGACCCGTCGGCCTGATGCGCCGCGATCGCATCCAGGAAAACCTCCCCGAACTCCTTCAGCTTGGCCGCACCCACGCCGTTCACCTCGGCGAACTCGTCGAGGTCTTGCGGACGGCGCTCGGCCATGTCGATCAGCGTGCGGTCGGAGAACACCACATAGGCCGGCACCTGGCGTTCCTTGGCGAGCCGCAGCCGCAGCGTCTTGAGCGCCGCCAGAAGCGATGCGTCGACGCCCTCGCCATCCGCGGCGGCGCCTTGCGCGGCGCGCTTGCGGCCGCGCGCGAGACGGTCCCGGCCCTCGACACGATACTCGAAGGCAACCTCGCCGCGCCCGAGCGCGCGGCCGCTTTCCGAGATGACGAGGCCGCCATGGCCGTCCGGATCCGGCACCAGGAAGCCGCCGGCGACTGACCAGTTGCCGGATCAGCGACAGCCAGACCGGCTTCCTGTGCATGATGCCGGTCCTGAAGCTCGCGAGCTTCTGATGGCCTCTCGCCAGCACCTTCTCGGTCTCGTGGCCGAGCAGGACATCGATGACGTGGGCGGCGCCGAAGCGCTCGCCGCTCTGCGCCACGGCCGCAAGGATGATGCGCGCCTCGGCGCTGCCGTCGGCGCGCGGCGCCTGGTTAAGACAGTTGTCGCAATTGCCGCAGGCCTTCGCCTCCTCGCCGAAATAGCCGAGCAGCACCTGGCGCCGGCACTGCGCCGTCTCGCAATAGCCGATCAGCGTGTCGAGCCGGCGATGCGCCCGTCTCTTGTGCTCGGGCGAGGTGTCCTCCTCGTCGATGAACATCCGGCGCGTGCGGATGTCGCCGGCGCCGTAGAGCATATGCGCTTCCGCCGGCCGGCCGTCGCGCCCGGCGCGGCCGATCTCCTGGTAATAAGCCTCCAAGCTGCCCGGCAGGTCGGTGTGGAAGACATAGGCGACGTCGGGCTTGTCGATGCCCATGCCGAAGGCGATGGTCGCCACCATGACGACGCCCGACAGGCTCATGAAGGCGTTCTGGTTCGCTTCCCGCGCCTCCTTGCTCATGCCGGCATGATAGGCGAGCGCGCGCACGCCGTTCTTCTCCAGGAAGGCCACCATTTCCTCGGTCTTGCGCCGCGACAGGCAGTAGATGATGCCGCTTTTGCCGGGGTGCCGCTCGACGAAGCGCAGCAGCTGCCGCTTGCTGTCCTGCTTGGTCTCGATCGCCAGCTTGATGTTGGGCCGGTCGAAACCCAGCACCAGCGTTTCGGCGCGTCCGGCAAACAGTCGCGCCTCGATATCGCGGCGCGTCGCCTCGTCCGCCGTCGCCGTCAGCGCGATGATCGGCACCTGCGGAAACACGCCGCGCAGTTGCGCCAGGTCCTCATATTCGCGGCGGAAGGCCGGTCCCCATTGCGAGATGCAATGCGCCTCGTCGATGGCGATCAGGCTGACATCGAGCCGCGACAGCGCGTCCAGCATACGCTCCGTCATCAGCCGCTCCGGCGCCAGGTAGAGCAGCCGCGTCTGCCCGGACGCCACGCGGCGCCAGGCCGCGACATTGGCGTCGCGGTCGAGCGAGGAGTTGATCGTGTCGGCGGCGACACCGGCAAGGCGCAAGGCGGCGACCTGATCCTGCATCAGCGCCACCAGCGGCGACACCACGATGGTGAGCCCGCCCTTGACCAGCGCCGGAACCTGATAGCAGAGCGACTTGCCGGCGCCCGTCGGCATCACCGCCAGCACATGGCGTCCGGAGAGCAGCGCCTCGATCACGGTCGCCTGCCCGGGACGGAAATCGTCGTAGCCGAACACATCCTTCAGGACGCGACGCGTGGGATCCTCGGCCCGGATGCTCGCTGCCTGTGCCGGCATCATGCGGACACCGGACAGGAGGTCATTTTCGGGAAGGTGCGAAAAGCAGACAAGTGATTCACCGCGTGATGCCCTGGAGTAGCGCAGCCGCCACCCGGCCACAACCGCGCTTTGCGGGTAACCCTATCGCCTCGCGCCAATGTCGCATCGAAAAGCCATCGCTGGCACACTGGCTGGAGAGCTCCAGCTGCTATGGTTCGATGCATCCATTGCCGGTAGCGACCGCAAAAGGAACCTTCGCATGATCGACCAAGCCACGCTCATCACCTACGTCGCGGTCGTGTTCGGCTTCGTCTTCATTCCGGGACCGGCGACGCTGCTCACCGTGGCGCGGGCGACGAGCTCGGGCACGAAGGTCGGCATCGCCACCGGCGCCGGCGTCGCGGCGGGCGATGTCATCCACACCATCATGGCCATCGTCGGCATCTCGGCCATCATCGCCGCCTCGGCGATGCTGTTCAGCATCGTCAAATATATCGGCGCGGCCTATCTCGTTTATCTCGGCATCCGCGCCATGCTCGAGAAGGCGCCGGCCGATCTGGCGGGCAGGACCCTGCCGATCTCGGCGGGAAAAGCCTTTCGGCAGGCGATCCTGACCGAAGTGCTCAATCCAAAGACGGCTCTGTTCTTTCTCGCCTTCCTGCCGCAATTCGTCCACCCGCAAGGCGGTTTCGTGCTGCTGCAGCTGATGGTGCTCGGCATCATCTTCGTCCTGCTCGGTCTCTTCAGCACGGTGGTCTTCGCCGTCAGCGCGGGCGGCCTGGGCTCTTTCCTGCGCCGCCATCCGGCGGTGCTGAAATGGCAGGGCAAGGTGGTCGGCGGCATCTATTGCGCGCTCGGCATACGGCTCGCGCTGCAGCAGCGCTGAGTTTTTCCAACCTGCTGCCAGTCAGTCCCCGTTAAACCTATCTTCACCATGCTGCGGCACCTTTGCCGTCCTGCGGCGATGTTTGAGTACCGCGGCGGCGCAACCAGCGCCCAGGCAACAGGCCCGCGCTTTACGGCGCGGGCTTTTCCTTTGAGAGCCTGATGCTCAGCCGAGGAAATCGGCTCCGATAAGGCGCAAAACTGTCGACCAGGCGCCCGGCCTCCAGCGCCTTGACGCCGTGCACGAGGTTGGAAGGCACGATGAAGCTGCTTCCTGTCTCGAGGATCTCCGATCGGCCGTCGATGGTGACCTCGAAGCGACCCTCGGCGACATAGCTTGCCTGGACATGCGGATGCGAGTGCAGAGCGCCGACACCGCCCTTTTCAAAAGCGAATTCGACCATCATCAGTTCGGCCGTGTGCACCAGCACGCGCTGGCGATTGCCGTCCGGCGTCGGCTCCCAGGCTTTTGCGCCTGCGTGTGAGAAAATATCGGTCATCGTCCAATTTCCATTCGAAGCATGACGATCCTCCCTGCCAAAACCATGGCGCCCGGCTCAGAGCCGGTACTCCTTCTTGGCGAGCGTATAGGCAAGGTCGCGCGCCAGCTCATGCGCCTCGTCCTCGCGCAGCCGATGCTCGGCGACCAGCCGCGCCAGGAAGGCGCAGTCGACGCGGCGCGCGACGTCGTGGCGCGCCGGGATCGACGGAAAGGCGCGGGTGTCGTCATTGAAGCCGACGGTGTTGTAGAAGCCTGCCGTCTCGGTGGCCATCTCGCGGAAGCGGCGCATGCCTTCCGGGCTGTCGTGGAACCACCAGGCCGGCCCCAGCTTCAGCGCCGGATAGACGCCGGCAAGCGGCGCCAGCTCGCGCGCGTAGCTCGACTCGTCCAGCGTGAACAGGATGATCGTGAGGTCGCGCTCCAGCCCGACGCAGTCGAGCAGCGGCTTCAGCGCCGTCACATAGTCGGCGCGCGTCGGGATATCGAAGCCCTTGTCGCGGCCGAATTTCTGGAAAACGGCAGGGGAATGATTGCGCCATGATCCGGGATGGATCTGAATCACCAAGCCGTCGTCGCGGCTCATCTTGGCCATTTCGGTCAGCATTTGCGCCCTGAACAGCCGCCGCTCGCGCTCGTCGTCGGAGCCGCGGCGGATACGGTTGAACAGCTCCTCGGCCGCCGCGTCGGAGAGATTGGCGGTCTCGGCGGTCGGATGGCCGTGATCGGACGAGGTGGCGCCGAATTGCTTGAAATAGGCGCGGCGCTTCCGATGCGCATCGAGATAGCCCGTCCATGTGCCGGTATCGCATCCGGTGATGTCGCCGAGGCGGTCGAGATTGGCCGAAAACCCTTCGAAATCGGGATCGACCACCGCGTCCGGCCGGTAGGCCGTGACGACGCGGCCGCTCCAGCCGCTGTCGCGGATCGTCCGGTGCCATTTGAGATCGTCGAGCGCGCCGTCGGTCGTGGCGATCACCTCGATGTTGAAGCGCTCGAACAGCGCGCGCGGACGATAGTCTTCGCGTTGCAGCAGCGTGGCGATCGTATCGTAGGTGCGGTCGGCACTGGCAGCGGTGAGCGGCTCCTCGATGCCGAACAGATGTGCGAACACATGGTCGAGCCAGAGCCGGGTCGGCGTGCCGCGGAAGAGATAGTAATGCTCGGCGAAGCGACGCCAGATCGCCCGGCCGTCGGTCTCGACCGGCGCGCCATCGAGCGGCGGCACGCCGAGTTCTTCCAGCCGCAAGCCCTGGCTGAACAGCATGCGAAGGATGTAATGATCGGGCACGATCAGCAATTGCGCCGGATCGGGGAACGGCTCGTTGAGCGCATACCAGCGCGGGTCGGTATGACCGTGCGGGCTGACGATGGGCAGGTCTTTCACGCCGGCATAAAGGGCGCGGGCCAGTGCGCGCGAATTCGCCTCGGGGGGAAACAGCAGATCGGGATCGTTCAATGCGGCCACTTGGCTCCTCCCGGATTGGGTCGGAGCATGATCTCGAACCGAGGGTCGGTGAACGCAAAAAGCAGGAACCCGCTTTTGCAAAAGATCATGCTCCGACAAAGAGTTAGATCGCAATTACGATTCAACGAAACGTCATCGATCCAACGGTGAATCTGTCGGAGGCAATGTCAACATGCAAAACGATCGATTGCATGGCGGCTCTCGAAAGCAACGCAGCCATTGTGCGCGCCGACATCGAATGTTACGTCGCTGCCATCGTTTTCGCCCGGCATCAGGCGGGCAACCCGATCGGAGACTTAGCTTCCCATGAACGGTCGCCTGTCCAACGCCACAATCGCGAAGCTGCCGGCAGAAGCCCTGGTTCCTCGCTATCCCCGCAATTCTGTCACCCCCGGCATAGTCCATCTTGGCGTCGGCGCCTTCCACCGCGCCCACCAGGCCGCCTATGTCGATGCCTGTCTGGCGGACGGCGAAAGCGATTGGGGCATCGTCGGCGTCTCGCTGCGCAGCCCCGACACGCGCGACGCGCTTCAGCCGCAGGATGGACTCTACACGCTGGCGATCAGGGACAGCGCCGGCGAACAGCTGCAGGTGATCGGCTCGATCCAGTCCTTGCTCGTCGCTCCGGAGGCCCCCGGCGCGGTGCTCGCCGCGCTGACCGACCCGCGCATCCGCATCGTGACGCTGACCATCACCGAGAAGGCTTATCTCAGGGCGGCCGACGGCAGTCTCGACGGCGCGCACCCCGACATCATCCAGGACCTCGCCAACCCCGGATCGCCGAAGACAGCGCATGGCTTTCTCGCCGAGGCGCTTGCGCGTCGTCGCGCCGCTGGCACGCCGCCTTTCACGGTGCTCTGCTGCGACAACCTTCCGGCCAACGGCGCCACGCTGCACCGGCTGCTGATCGAATTCGCGAAGCTGCGCGATGCCGATCTTGGGCGCCACGTCGCCGACGAAGTCGCCTTCCCGTCTTCCATGGTCGACCGCATCGTGCCGGCGACCACCGATGCCGACCGGACGCGCATCGGCCAACAGCTCGGCGTCGAGGATGCCTGGCCGGTGATGACCGAGCCCTTCCGCCAATGGGTGATCGAGGACCGTTTCCCGGCTGGCCGGCCGGCCTGGGAGAGATTCGGCGTCACCATGGTCGAGGATGTCGGCCCCTTCGAGGACATGAAGCTGAGGCTGCTCAACGGCGCGCATTCAGGCATCGCCTATCTCGGCCTGCTCAGCGGCCACGCCACCGTCGACCGCGCCTTCGCCGATCCGTCCATCCGGCTGTTCGTGGACCGGCTTTGGGCCGAGGCCATTCCGACGCTGCCGCAGGATGCCGGGCTCGACACAACCGCCTACACGGCCGAGCTTGCCGCGCGCTTTTCTAATACCGCGCTCGCCCACCGCACTGCGCAGATCGCCAATGACGGCAGCCAGAAGCTGCCGCAGCGCATCGTCGCTTCCGCGCTTGCGCGGCTGGAAGCGGGCCTGCTGCCGGAACACCTCTCGCTGGTTGTCGCCGCCTGGATCGCGGCATGCGCCGCGCGCGGCGGTGCTTTGCCAGAAGGCCATTTCACCGATCCGCTCGACGGCGCCCTGAATGAACTGTTCAGCCGCAATCTGCCGACGGCGACATTGGCCGAAGCCGTGTTCGACATCGCCGGCTTTGCCAGAGGCCACGCGGAGCGCCAGCGGTTGATCGAGTTTGTCGCCACGCATCTGGTCCATTTCAAGCAGGGCGGCCCGGCCCTTGCCTTCGCCGCGCTCGATTAAAATAGCGAATGATCACGGTGCAGGACGGCAAACCGCTTAGAACGGACCGTCAGGAGGCGCTCCACTTCTTGCGCGCACCCTTTAGCCGATCATCAAGGCCGCGCTTGTCAATAAGGCCGATAAAATCAACGACGTGACAGAGAATGCGCTGTAGTCGGATCTTCCTGAAATCCTTACCGCCATCCTCTAAATTCAGCAGAAAATTGAGAACAACCAATGCCCACGACTTCGTCGGACTCATGTCGTTGCTATTTATTAGGTCAACAAAGCACCCATATCCAATAACCGATCGGTTCGAACCTCTACTCTCAATCATTGACTCCCCGATTGCGCGCAATTCTTCACGAAAGACAAGCGTATCACGCCAGCTATCCCAATCGCCAGCTGTGTTAATGTGCCCGTCTGCAAAAGCGGACCTTATTGCGGACAAAGATTCGTCCACTTTAGCGGTATGTCGATTTCCCGAAGCCTGGTAGAACGTAAGCTCTTGGCGATACAGCTCTAGCCATCCCAAGAACGCACAGAGGCGATACAGAGTGCTGACAAATTTGTAACGCTGATAGTATGGATCCTGATCACTGTTTCTTTCCTGCCTCAACGGCCGCGCCTCGAAGACTCGTTGCGACAGAAATACCGTAGGATAGGTTTCACAGATTTCGACTAGGCGGTATCCGAGTTCTCGCGCAGAGAGCCTCAGAGGATCACGGTACTTTTGATAGATTTGCTCAAGAGCCCTATCTTGCTTCCACGTTTCAAAAGATCTGGAAAAGAAGTACTCTTTTATAACGATGCCAAGAATTGACCCCGCAGTCGATACCAGCGCACCGACAAAAGCAAACCCCAGCCAAGTTTTAAGGTCTAAGCCAAGCAAGACAACGCCCCCCGGAATTGTTCTCGGAGGATCGCAAAGCTCAAGACAATTTGAAATGGTAGGCGTGCGCCCTACGCAACTAACCACTCAATAGTGACGCGCTCCTCCGGGTCGTCAGGCTGGCAGCAGGGCGCCTTCCAGCGTGGTGAGCTGGGCGAGGAACTGCTCGGCCCGGCTGCGCGCCACGTCGTCCTTGGCGTCGGCCGCGTCTTCCCTGGCGTCCTGGATACGACGCGCCAGGTCCGCGCGGTCGATGTCGTTAACATGCACGGCCGATTCGGCAAGCAGCGTGCAGCCGGAAGGCAGGATGTCGGCGAAACCGCCGAACACGACGTAACGGTCTTCCTTGCCGCCCGCGGCCTTTACCGTGACGACGCCGGGCTTGATGGTGGTCATGACCGGCGCGTGCTGCGCCATCACCGTCATCTCGCCTTCGGCGCCCGGGATGACGACCGACTCGACCTGCTCGGAAACGAGCAGCCGCTCCGGCGAGACCAGTTCGAACTTGAAAGCTTCAGCCATGCCTGTCTAGCGAGTAGGGAATAGTGAGTAGCGAGTAGTGAAGAAACTCGGCCGGCCCACTGATCCCTATTCGCTACTCCCTATTCGCTATTCGCTTCGTTACGCCGCTTCAGCCGCCAGGCGCTGCGCCTTCTCGACCGCTTCGTCGATGCCGCCGACCATATAGAAGGCGGCTTCCGGCAGGTGGTCGTAGTCGCCGGCGCAGAGGCCCTTGAAGCCCTTGATGGTGTCGGCGAGGTCGACCAGCTTGCCCGGCGAGCCGGTGAACACTTCGGCGACGAAGAACGGCTGCGACAGGAAGCGTTCGATCTTGCGGGCGCGGGCCACCGTCTGCTTGTCCTCTTCGGACAGCTCGTCCATGCCCAGGATGGCGATGATGTCCTGCAGCGACTTGTAGCGCTGCAGGATCGACTGCACCTGGCGGGCGACCTGGTAGTGCTCCTCGCCGACCACCATCGGGTCGAGCATGCGCGAGGTGGAATCCAGCGGATCGACGGCCGGGTAGATGCCCTTTTCCGAGATCGCGCGGTTGAGCACGGTCGTCGCGTCGAGGTGGGCGAAGGAGGTCGCCGGCGCCGGGTCGGTCAAGTCGTCGGCCGGCACGTAGATCGCCTGCACCGAGGTGATCGAGCCCTTGGTCGTCGTCGTGATGCGTTCCTGCAGCGCGCCCATGTCGGTGGCCAGCGTCGGCTGGTAGCCCACGGCGGAAGGAATGCGGCCGAGCAGCGCCGACACTTCCGAGCCCGCCTGCGTGAAGCGGAAGATGTTGTCGACAAAGAACAGCACGTCCTGGCCCTGGTCGCGGAAATATTCGGCGACCGTGAGGCCGGTAAGGCCGACGCGGGCGCGGGCGCCCGGCGGTTCGTTCATCTGGCCGTACACGAGTGCGGCCTTCGAGCCCTGGCCGCCGCCCTTCTTGTTGACGCCCGATTCGATGAACTCGTGATAGAGGTCGTTGCCTTCGCGGGTGCGCTCGCCGACGCCGGCGAACACCGAGAAGCCGCCATGCGCCTTGGCGACGTTGTTGATCAGTTCCTGGATCAGCACGGTCTTGCCGACGCCGGCGCCGCCGAACAGGCCGATCTTGCCGCCGCGGGCGTAAGGCGCCAAGAGGTCGAGAACCTTGATGCCGGTGACCAGGATCTGCGCTTCCGTCGACTGGTCGACATAGGCCGGAGCCGGCTGGTGGATGGCGCGCAGCTCGACGGCGTCGACCGGGCCAGCCTCGTCGACCGGCTCGCCGATGACGTTGATGATGCGGCCGAGCATGCCCGGACCCACCGGCACCGAGATCGGCGCGCCGGTGTCAAAGACGTCCTGGCCGCGGACCAGGCCTTCGGTCGAGTCCATGGCGATGCAGCGCACGGTGTTCTCGCCGAGATGCTGGGCGACCTCGAGCACCAGGCGGTTGCCGACATTGTCGGTCTCCAGCGCGTTCAGAATGGCCGGCAGGTGATCTTCGAACTGCACGTCGACGACGGCGCCGATGACCTGGCGGACCTTGCCGGCGGCGCCGACGCGCTTGGCCGCGACGCTCGCCGCGGAAGCCGCGGCCTTGGCCGGAGCGACCGCCTTCTTCGCCGGAGCGGCGGCCTTCGCGGCTGCTGCCGGGGCCTTTGCCGCTTTCGGGGCCGATGCCTCCTTGGCCGCGGTCTTCGGGGTAGCTGCTTTCGCCATCGTCTTTGCCCTTTTCGTCTATCCGTTGTTCACGCCGCTGCGAGGCCTTTGGGACCCCGCCCGCGCGCGCCTAGAGCGCCTCGGCGCCCGAAATGATTTCGATCAGTTCCTTGGTGATCTGCGCCTGCCGCTGGCGGTTGTAGGTGATCGACAGCCTGTTGATCATGTCGCCGGCATTGCGCGTCGCATTATCCATCGCGCTCATCTTGGCGCCCATCTCGCCGGCCGCGTTTTCGAGCAGCGCCCGGAAGATCTGCACCGCGATGTTGCGCGGGATGAGGTCGGAGAGGATCTCGCCCGGCTCCGGCTCGTATTCGTAGACCGCGGTGGCGCCGTTGCCCGTCGCGGCGGCGGCCGAGGCCTGTGCCGCCGGGATGATCTGCTGCGCCGTCGGGATCTGGCTGATCACCGACTTGAACTGCGAATAGAACAGCGTGCAGATGTCGAAGCCGCCTTCGTTGAACAGGTGGATGACCTTGCGCGCGATCGCATCGGCGTTGACGAAGCCGAGCGTCTTGACCTCGCGCAGGTCGACGCGTTCGAGGATCAGCGCGCCGTAGTCGCGGCGCAGGATGTCGAAACCCTTCTTGCCGACGCAGATGATCTTGACCTGCTTGCCGTCGGCCAGAAGCCTGCGGATATGGTCGCGGGCAAGCCGTGCGATCTGCGAGTTGAAGCCGCCGCACAGGCCGCGCTCGGCTGTGCAGACGATAAGCAGATGCACGTCGTCCTTGCCGGTGCCGGTCATCAGCGCCGGGGCATCGCCGCCGCCGCCGATCGCCTGCGTGATGTTGGCCAGCACCGCACCCATGCGCTCGGAATAGGGCCTGGCTGCTTCCGCCGCCTCCTGTGCGCGACGCAGCTTCGCCGCGGCGACCATCTGCATCGCCTTGGTGATCTTCTGCGTCGCCTTGACCGAGGCGATGCGGTTACGAAGGTCTTTTAACGAAGCCATGCTTCAAACCTGATCCCGTGCGTCCGGCTTCGTTCAAGCGAAGGTCTTGGCGAAGGCGTCGATTTCCGCCTTGAGCTTGGCGCGCAGATCGTCCGACAGCGCCTTCTCCTTGCGGATGCCGTCGAGCACGTCCTTGCCGGCCGAGCGCATGTGGCTGAGCAGGCCATGCTCGAACTTGCCGACCTGATTGAGCGGCAGCTTGTCGAGATAGCCGTTGACGCCGGCGAAGATCACCGCGACCTGCTCTTCCGTCTTGAGCGGCGAGAACTGCGGCTGCTTGAGCAGCTCCGTCAGGCGCGAACCGCGGTTGAGCAGGCGCTGCGTGGCGGCGTCGAGGTCCGAGCCGAACTGCGCGAAGGCCGCCATCTCGCGGTACTGCGCGAGCTCGCCCTTGATCGAGCCTGCGACCTGCTTCATCGCCTTGATCTGCGCCGACGAGCCGACGCGCGACACCGACAGGCCGACATTCACCGCCGGACGGATGCCCTGGAAGAACAGGTTGGTCTCGAGGAAGATCTGGCCGTCGGTGATCGAGATCACGTTGGTCGGGATGTAGGCCGACACGTCGTTGGCCTGCGTCTCGATGACCGGCAGCGCGGTCAGCGAACCGGCGCCATTGTCGTCGTTGAGCTTGGCGGCGCGCTCGAGCAGGCGCGAATGCAGGTAGAAGACGTCGCCCGGATAGGCCTCGCGGCCCGGCGGGCGGCGCAGCAAGAGCGACATCTGGCGATAGGCGACGGCCTGCTTCGACAGGTCGTCATAGCTGATGAGGGCATGCATGCCGTTGTCGCGGAAATACTCGCCCATGGTGCAGCCGGCGAACGGCGCCAGGAACTGCATCGGCGCCGGGTCGGACGCGGTGGCGGCGATGATGATGGAGTAGTCGAGCGCGCCGCGCTCCTCCAGCACCTTGACGAACTGCGCGACGGTCGAGCGCTTCTGGCCGACGGCGACGTAGACGCAGTAGAGCTTTTCCTTCTCCGGGCCGTTGTCGTGCACCGACTTCTGGTTCAGCATCGTGTCGAGGATGATGGCGGTCTTGCCGGTCTGGCGGTCGCCGATGACCAGCTCGCGCTGGCCGCGGCCGACCGGGATCAGCGCGTCGATGGCCTTGAGGCCGGTCGACATCGGCTCATGCACCGACTTGCGCGGAATGATGCCGGGCGCCTTGACGTCGACGCGCTTGCGTTCGGTCGCCTGGATTGGGCCCTTGCCGTCGATCGGGTTACCGAGAGCGTCGACAACGCGGCCGAGCAGGCCGGGGCCGACCGGAACGTCGACGATGGCGCCGGTGCGCTTGACGGTGTCGCCTTCCTTGATGTCGCGGTCGTTGCCGAAGATGACGACACCGACATTGTCGGCTTCGAGGTTCAGCGCCATGCCGCGGATGCCGCCCGGGAACTCGACCATCTCGCCGGCCTGGACATTGTCGAGGCCGTAGACGCGGGCGATGCCGTCACCGACGGACAGAACCTGACCGACTTCGGAGACCTCGGCCTCCTTGCCGAAATTCTTGATCTGGTCTTTCAGAATTGCGGAAATTTCCGCGGCGCGGATGTCCATCAGCCGACCTCTTTCAGTGCAAGCTTGAGCGAATTGAGTTTGGTTTTGAGCGACGTATCGATCTGGCGCGAGCCCATCTTGACGATCAGGCCGCCGAGCAGCGACGGATCGACGGTCATGGCGATGGCCACATCCTTGCCGGCGATGCTCTTCAGCGTCGCCTTCAGTTCAGTCTGCTGCGCGGCCGTCAGCGCATGCGCCGAGATGACCTCGGCGGAAGCCTCGCCGCGATAGTCGGCGGCGATCTGGCGGAACGCCTTGATCATGCCGGGCACCGCGAACAGGCGACGGTTCCTGGCGACGACGCGCAGGAAATTGCCGACCAGACCGGTAATGCCTGCCTTGTCGACGATGGCGGCGATGGCCTTGGCCTGGTCCTCGCTGGAGAACACCGGGCTGTCGATCAGCCGCTTGAGATCGTCGCTGCCGTTGAGCATCGCCTCGAAGCTCGTGAGGTCGGCCTCGACCTTGGCGACTGAATTGTCCTGCAGAGCAAGCTCGAACAGCGAGCCTGCGTAGCGTTCTGCGACAGCTGAGATTGGCGATGACGATTGGGCCACGGACCGTCTTTTCTCTTGTCTGACAGGCCGCAGATTGTTGGCGCGAGCTGGAACTCTGGCTAAATCTTTGACCTTACTGCATTTTTCCAAGCACGGAGGTGCGGCTTCCGCTATCCCCGGTCGAAAGTCGATTGCCGTCTAGCACAGGCTTTTTAAGACCGCAATGCATCGTCCGGCATGGTTTTCAGGCACTTTTGTCGCATCAGGCGGCAGAGTCCAGCGGAAGTGCTGGATTCATGGCACAAAGCCGAAGGCGAAGGCGAGCGGCAGGGCCGCAAGCGCCAGCTCGACAACGATCGAAACCCAGTTGAACGGCGTGTTGGCGCCGTCCGACATCATCGACAGCAGGCGGCCGAAGGCCGTGAAGAGCCACGAGAAACCCAGCGCCATGTAGAGCAACGGCTGCGCCAGAAGAATGCAGCACAGGCTGACGCCGAGATAGAAGCCCGACATGCGGCCGCGCCCTTCGGCGATTGCCGCCGCTTTCTCCGGCCTCGGCTGCAGGCGCAGCACGCGAAAGGCAAGCCCCGGCGCCAGGAACAGGAAGAGGCCGAGCGCCAGGGTCACGACGGCGCTCGACCAGGCCAGCCATTCGCCCTGGCTCGCGGGCCACGGAAACGCGAAATCCATAAAGTCCCCCTCATATTTCTTGCTCTGAAACACCGGCATTCTAGCGAGGGAATGAAAGCGCGCCAGAGCATGGCCGGCACATTAGGAACGGCGCATCAGGAGAGCGCGAAGTCGACCGCGGCCTCGGCATGGATGCGTGTGGTGTCGAACACCGGAATGTCGAAATCGCCCTGCCCGATCAGCATGGTGATCTCGGTGCAGCCCATGATGACGCCGTCGACCCGATCGTTGCGCCGCATCCGGCCGACCTCGTCGAGATAGGCGGATTTCGATTCGCCTTTGACGATGCCCAGGCAAAGCTCGTCATAGATCACCTTGTGCGCCATATCGCGGCCGGCCTGGTTCGGCACCACGGGTTCCAGGCCGTATTTTTCGGCTAGCCGGCCCTTGTAGAAATCCTGCTCCATGGTGAAGCGCGTCGCGAGCAGCGCCGGACGTTTAACCCCAGCTTCAACGACAGCGCGTCCGGTGGCGTCGGCGATATGAATGAGCGGGATCGAGATGGCCGCCTGCACCGCGTCGGCCAGCTTGTGCATGGTGTTGGTGCAGATCACCAGGCCTTCCGCGCCGCCCGCCTCCAACCTTCGGGCCGCCTCCACCAAAAGCGCGCCGGCACCTTCCCAGTCGCCCGCATGCTGCCGTTCGGCGATCTCGGCGAAATCGAACGACCACAACAACAGCTTCGCCGAATGCAGCCCGCCCAGCCGCTCGCGCACGATCTCGTTGAGGAGGCGATAATAGATCGCCGTCGATTCCCAGCTCATGCCACCGATCAGGCCGAGGGTTTTCATAGCGACCACTCCGTTGAGACTGTCTCCCGCTTATAGGAAGCTCTGCGGGTCGATGTCGACCTGCACGCGAACCGAGCCGCGCAGCTTCGGGCCCTCAGCCAGCATGGCGCGGATGAAGCCTTGCATGTCGGCGCGCCGTTCGCCCTGGACAAGCAAGCGGAAGCGGTGCCGGCCGCCGATCAGCGACAGCGGCGCCTCGGCTGGGCCGAGCACGAACAAGTCCGAAGCCTGGGGCGCCGCGCGGCGCAAGCCTCGTGCATGGCCCTCGGCCTCGCCCCGCGTCGCCGCGCTCACAATGATGCCGGCGAGCCGGCCGAAGGGCGGCAGCCCTGCACGCTCGCGCTCGGCGATCTCGCGCTCGTAAAACGCTTCCGAATCGCCGGAAACGATCGCCCGCATCACCGGGTGGTCCGGCTGGTAGGTCTGCAACAGGCCAAGGCTCTTCTTGCCGGTGCGGCCGGCGCGTCCCGTCACCTGGCTGAGCAGCTGGAAGGTGTGCTCGGCGGCGCGCGGATCGCCATTGGCAAGCCCGAGATCGGCATCGACCACGCCGACAAGCGTCATGCTGGGAAAATTGTGACCCTTCGCGACGAGTTGCGTGCCGATGACGATGTCGGCTTCGCCATTGGCGACGGCTTCGAGCTCGAGCCGCAACCGGCGCACGCCGCCCAGAAGGTCCGAGGAAAGCACGATAGTGCGGGCATCCGGGAAATGGGCGACCACTTCCTCGGCGATTCGCTCGACACCCGGCCCGCAGGCCACCAGATGATCGAGCGTGCCGCATTCCGGGCAAGCCTCCGGCCGCCGCTCATTGTGGCCGCAATGATGGCAGACGAGCTGGCCGCGAAAGCGATGCTCGACAAGCCAGGCCGAGCAGACCGGGCAGCCGAAGCGATGGCCGCAGACGCGGCAGAGCGTCAGCGGCGCATAGCCGCGCCGGTTGAGGAAGAGCAGCGACTGCTCCTTCCTCTCCAGCGTGCGCTGCATCTGTTCAAGCAGGATCGGCGACAGGAAGCCGCCGCGCGCAGGTGGCGAACGCCGCATGTCGATCGATTTCAGATCGGGGAGTGCTGCTTCTGCGAAACGCGACGACAGCACGGCCCGGTCGTAGCGGCCCTGGCTGGCGTTGACCCGGCTTTCGACCGACGGCGTGGCCGAGGCGAGCACGACGGGAAAGCCGCCGATATGGCCGCGCACCACCGCCATGTCGCGCGCATTATAAAAGACGCGGTCCTCCTGCTTGTAGGCGGGATCATGCTCCTCATCGACGACGATCAGGCCGAGTTCCTTGAACGGCAGGAACAGCGCCGAGCGTGCGCCGGCAACGACGCGCACGCCGCCTTCGGCCACCTGCCGCCAGACACGTTCGCGCATCCGCGGCGGCAGGTCCGAATGCCACTCCGCCGGCTTGGCCCCGAAGCGGTCCTGGAAACGTTCGAGGAAGGCATGGGTCAGCGCGATTTCCGGCAACAGGATCAGTACCTGCCTGCCCTTGTCGAGCGCCGCCGCCACCGCCTCGAAATAGACTTCCGTCTTGCCCGACCCGGTGACACCGTCGAGCAGCGTGACGTTGAAGGCGTCCGCCGCGATTGCCGCGCGCAGCTTCTCCGCCGCAGCTTCCTGGTCTGGCATCAATTCCGGCATTGCGTGAGAAGGGTCGGGCGCCGCCACCACCGGCCGCGGCGGGATCATCACCGTCTCGAACACGCCCTGCGCCCGCAATCCGTCGATCACGGTCGATGACACGCCTGCCGCATGCGCCAGGCCCGAGCGCGTCCAGGCTAGTCCGCCCTCGGCCGTCTCTAGGACGCGTCGCCGCGCGTCCGTCAACCGGTCCGGCTCGGCCAGCGTGCGCTGCAATCCCTCGATCCAGGGCTCCGGGTCGAAAGCCTCCGGCGCGCGCAGCAGCATGCGCGCGACCATGCCCGGGGCCGACAATGTGTAATGCGCGATCCAGTCGACGAAACGGCGCATTGCCTTGTCGATCGGCGGACAATCGAAGACCTCTTCGATCGGGCGTAATTTCTTCGCATCGACCGTTTCGACCGCGCCGTCCCAGACAATGCCGGCCACTTGGCGCGGCCCGAGCGGCACCCGCACGATCGAGCCCGGCACCACGCGCATGCCGGGCGGCACGGCGTAGGTGTAGGGCCGTTCGGCAGGCATCGGCACCAGCACCGGCGCGGCCGCGACAAAGGGCGAATCTTCGATCATCAGGCGTGACCTTGCCCTGACTTTGGTCTAGATCAAAGGGGACCCTCTCATCTGCCTGGCGCCCGCCGGGCAATCCCCAAGGAGACAGCCATGAAGTTTTTCGTCGACACCGCTGACATCAAGGAAATTAAGGAGCTGCACGATCTGGGGCTTCTCGACGGCGTCACCACCAACCCGTCGCTGATCCTGAAATCGGGCGGCAAGATCGCCGAAGTCACCAAGCAGATCTGCGACATCGTCGAAGGCCCGGTCTCGGCCGAGGTCGTCGCGACCGAATTCAAGCAGATGATGGCCGAGGCCGAGGTGCTGGCCAAGATCGCGCCCAATGTCTGCATCAAGGTGCCGCTGACACTGGACGGCCTGAAGGCCTGCAAGACGATCCGCACCGAGATGAAGCGCATGGTCAATGTCACGCTCTGCTTCTCGGCCAACCAGGCGCTGCTCGCCGCCAAGGCCGGCGCCTCCTTCATCTCGCCCTTCGTCGGCCGCATTGACGACACCGGCTCGGACGGCATGGAGCTGATCTCGGAAATCCGCACCATCTACGACAATTACGATTTCAAGACCGAGATCCTGACCGCTTCGGTGCGCACGGTGAACCATGTCAAGCAGGCGGCGCTGATCGGCGCCGACGTCGTGACCGCGCCGCCGGCGACGCTGAAGGCGCTGGTCAACCACCCGCTGACCGACAAGGGCCTCGCCGCCTTCCTCGCCGACTGGGCCAAGACCGGCCAGAAGATCGGCTGAAGCCGGAGCAATTCTGGGAAAGCGCGCTACGGTTTTCGGTCCAGAATCGCATAAGGCAAAACGCTACTAAGTAGCAACGAAGGCCGGGCAGCCGGCCTTTTCTTCTTTGGCAAAGTGCCTATGCCTTGGCAGATCGCATACTTTGGAGATTGGCCGAAACGCCCATCGCGATCGTCATGTATGGACGGCCCCTCTTGGGCAAGAGGCAAAATGACGACGACGGCGTAAGTCTGGAGCGGTCATGTATTCGGCCTTTAGTGCGGTCGATTTCGATGACCGCTGACCAACAAGGGTTACG
>NZ_RZRX01000127.1:0-17441 GCF_003997405.1 Mesorhizobium sp. M2A.F.Ca.ET.042.01.1.1 | reverse complement strand
CTGTAGGCGCGGTCGGCGGCGCTGTGGTGGGCGGAGCCGCCGGCGGCATCGTCGGGGCGCTGACGGAGTCCGGTGTTTCGGAACGTGATGCACATGTCTATGCCGAGGGCGTGCGCCGCGGCGGCAGTCTGGTGACGGCCAGAGTGGATGATCGGCTAACCGGCGAAGCTGAACGGATCCTGCGTGGAGAGCGTGCCGTCAATCTTGACGAGCGGCGTAGCGCTTACGAGGCCAGGGGATGGACAGGATTTGACGCTGCCGCGGAGCCTTATGATGACATTGAGGCTGAACGCGATCGTGTTCGGCGAACCACACCGCTCTAAGAAATGCGGCCCCGTCGAACTCTCGGCGGGGCTTTTTCTTGCCGGGCGAGCGAGGCGTCCGGCATTTGGATTGCCCATGTCGGAGCCGAGTGGATGACCCGGATCGCGACCTTCAACGTCAATGGTGTGAACGGCCGACTCCCCGTTCTCCTGAAGTGGCTTGGCGAGACCGATTATGACGTTGTCTGCCTCCAGGAGCTGAAAACGTCCGACGAGAACTTTCCCATCGAGGCAATACGGGACGCCGGCTTCGGCGCGATCTGGCACGGCCAGAAATCCTACAACGGGGTGGCGATATTGGTGCGCGGAAAGGATGCGGTCGAACGCCGCCGTGGCTTGCCTGGCGACCCCGATGACTCGCACAGCCGCTATCTCGAGGCGGAGATCGACGGCCTCATCGTCGGCTCCATCTACCTGCCGAACGGCAATCCGGCGCCAGGGCCCAAGTTCGATTACAAGCTCCGCTGGTTCGAGCGTCTCGTCACCTACAGTCGATCGTTGTTGGGCGAGCGCACGGTGCTTTGTGGAGACTACAATGTCGTGCCGACTGAGATAGATGCCGTAGTCCCCCGACGTTGGTTAGGCGATGCCGTTTTTTTCCCGGAAAGCAGGAGTGCCTACGCTCGCATGCTGGGCCTGGGCTGGGTGGATGCAATGCGCCGTATCCATCCGTACAAGGGCATATACACCTACTGGAACTTTTCCTCTCGCGGCGGCTACGACCGAAGCTCCGGCCTGCGGATGGACCATCTGCTCGTGAGCCCGTCCCTTGCGAAGGGCATTCTGGCCGCGGGTGTCGATGTTGAGACTCGTGGATGGGAAAAGCCAAGCGATCACGCCCCCGCCTGGGTCGAGGTCGGCTGAACCTTTTGCGCTGTCGCAGTTGCAGATAGCCTGCTTGGCAGCGGTCGCCCACGCTTGATGTCGAACCTCTGAAAGGAGGCCTCAAGATGCCAAGGTTTGTTCCAACTCGGGTTCGCGCCCATCAAGCTGGGAAAGCTCAACGAGGGTGGCGCGCTGGTGCACGCGCGCGGCCGCACTTGGGGTCCGCTGATCGTCCAGGACCTGTTCAAGAAGGAGCCGTAACGGATTTGCTGTCCACTGTCAGAGATGCTTGCTCGATCCATGAGATATCCACGCGGGCAAAAGCATGTCTCCCGAAAGTGGGAACCGGTTTCGGGATAAAGACATGCGTAAAATCAAAACCTAAAGTGCACGGAGCGAATCTGAAAGATCGCGACGCGCTTTAAATCAAATCCGAGGTCCGAAAGCGAAGACGGCTTACTGGTTGGTGGCGTTGCGATAGATGTCGAGCACGCGCGTCACGCTGCCGAGCAGAAGCCCATGCGCGGTCGGTCTGATGCGACCCGCGCCGACCTCGACGTCGAGCTGGCCAATATATTGGCTGATCAGCGGGCGCGGAATCTCCCTGTCGCCAAGCGCGGCCAGCACCGCTGCGGTTGCGCGCTGCGCTTCCGGCGCCAGCCAGTAGTAACGGATGCGGTCGCTGAAGGAGAAATGCCGCCGCAGACGCTGCTCGTCGGGCGTGCCGCAATAGTATTTCTGCCAGTTGCCGGGCGAGCCGAGCATCACGCGCTCCATGGCCGCCGGCAGGGCTTCACGCGACGGATCAGGCGCCAGTTCGTCGGCAATGTGGCTGAGGCCGTAGAGCGCCTCGCGCAGCGCGAATGTCAGCCATGGGCCGACTTTGAGGATGGCGAAACCGTCACGCACCAGCATGCCCAGCGCTTCCGCCGGCTGGTAGTCGGTCGAGTGCACTTCGAAGACGAATTGCGGCATGCGTTCCAGCACGGCGACCAGCTCGATCGTCTTCTCCGGCGCATAGGCGACGATATCGGCATTGCCGAATTCGACGCCGGGCTGGACGACGACGCCGACGACCCGGTCAAAGGCGCCATCGAGGCCGAGGCGAGAGAAAGCCCTGCGATGGACCTCGACCGTGCGGAGCGCGTCGGCAGGCTCGGTGACATGCATGTGCTCGAGCGGTTCGAGGGCACCGCCGGGGACCGGCACCTCGGTGCCGATGATGTAGACGGGTTTCTCACCGCCGGTGCGCGCGACCGCCGCCTCGGCGACCTTGGCAAGCTCGGCCGCGCGGGCAGCAATCGT
Source organism: Mesorhizobium sp. M2A.F.Ca.ET.042.01.1.1 (assembly GCF_003997405.1). NCBI lineage: Bacteria > Pseudomonadati > Pseudomonadota > Alphaproteobacteria > Hyphomicrobiales > Phyllobacteriaceae > Mesorhizobium > Mesorhizobium sp. M2A.F.Ca.ET.042.01.1.1. Next base: position 14,988 of record NZ_RZRX01000127.1, on the reverse strand, counting down.
CTCGTCCGGGAGCGGCACCGGATCGTCGGCGCAGGCCATGCTGGTGTCGAGATGCAGCTTGGTGAACCCGGCGGCCGCATAGGCGTCGATCATCGCGGCCGCTTTCCGCATCGCCCCGGCAGCGGAGTCGTGCTTCCAGGGATTGGGTCCAAGATGATCGCCGCCGAGGATCAGACGATCAAGGGGAAGACCGGCCCTGCCGGCATACGTTTCGACGAGGCCGCGAAACGCGGCCGGCGCCATGCCGGTGTAGCCGCCTTCGTGATTGACCTGGTTGCAGGTCGCCTCGACAAGGACATCCGCGCCGTGCAGCGCGCCGTGGCGGAGCGCCGCGTCGATCACCAGCGGATGCGCCGAGCAGATCGAGGTGATGCCTCCCTTGCCGCCCGCCGCCCGCCGCGCGCCGATGGCCGCAAGTCTCTTGGTCGCGCAGCTCATGCGCGTGTACCGGCCCTGGCGATGAAAGCCTCGACATCGGCGAGCCGATGAATGCCTTCCATGGGTCCCTTCCGCGTCACGGCCAGCGCGCCGCAGGCGTTGGCGATGCGCAACGCCTCGGCAGGCGCGGCGTCGCGCAACCAGAAGCATACGAAGGCGGCTCCGAAGCAGTCGCCGGCGCCAGTCGGGTCCACTTCCTCGACGGCGTATCCGGGCATTGCGACCGAGCGCTGGCGATCGTGATAGACGGCGCCGTCAGCGCCTCTCTTCAGCACGATGCAGGCTATGCCCCGACCAAGCAGCTCGGCGATCGCGCCCTGCTCGTCGCCCGCTGAAGAGAACAGGAGCAACTCGTTGCCGCTTGGCAGAAAGACGTCGGTCTGCGCCAACACCCTGTCGAGCGCCTCGCGCATGCCTGAGTCCTGCATGATCTCGCGCCGGACGTTGGGGTCGAAGGACACGGTGCCGCCCCTGGCCTTCACGGCCGCTGTCGCGGCGAGCACAACGTCGGTCGCCTTGTCCGAGAACAGCGACGAGCCCATGACATGAAAGTGGTCGGCATCGGCAAGCAAGCGTCTTGCGGCATCATCGATGGCCAACAGGCCCGCCGCGCTGTTGCGGATGTTGAAGACGAAACGCCTGGAGGCATCGGGCAGATAAGTGACGAAGGCAGTGCCGGTGGCGTGGCCCTTGTGGGACGCGATCGCCGAAACATCGGCGCCGAGCGCTCGCAGCCGGTCAATGTTCAGCTGACCAAAATCGTCCTCGCCGACGGCGCCGATGAGGCCCGCCGGCTGCCCAAGCGCCGCTGCCTGGCCGACGAAGATCGCGGGGGCGCCGGACGGAAACGGCCCTACCAGCGGTCCAGGCTCGAGAAAGCTCTGGCCGATGCTTTCAGCCATGATCTCGACGAGGATTTCACCGGCGCAGACCAGCTTCTTCATCCATGACCTCCGGCATTCGCCGCCGCACGGCGTGCGCCGTCCGCAATTCAATATGGCGTGAAATTTTTCACGTCAATTAACTAGTTTTACGCATGCAATAATTTCTTTCGACGCGTTGAAACTTGTAAGTCTTCCTGTAAAATTTCAACTTGCGCTCGCGCGCCGGCGCACCGTAGTGGTGGCGCCGGGGCAACACAGGGACACGGCGCTTGGAAGTTCCACGCCGCGAGGGCTTTGAATGTCGATGACGCACAAGACTATGGAGGATTTCGCCCGTTCCTGCGGCGTCTCCAGACCGACACTGTCGAAATTCTTCGACGATCCGACCAGCGTCAAGCCGGCAACGCGCAAGCGTATCGAGGATGCGCTGCGCTCGTCCGACTACCAGCCGAACCTCTTCGCGCGCAATCTCAACCGCAAACGCACGCGCAGCATCGGCATTGTCGTGCCGACGGTGACCGACCCGTTCTATTCAGAGATGGTCAGCCGCATCGAGCTCAGGCTGCGCGACGAAGGCTACTGGCCGGTGGTCATTTCCTCGCATGGCTCGACCGAACTCGAGATTGAAGCCACCCGAACCATCTTGTCGCTGAAGGTATCCGGCGCGCTGATCGCGCCGCTGGGCAAACGATCCGATCAGAGAACCCTGGAAAAGCTCACGCAGACCATCCCGATTGTTTATTTCGACACTTTCCTGGAAGGTGACACGCCATTTGTGGGCAACAACAACGCAAAAAGCGTCGCGACGATCGTGGATTACCTTTGCCGTTCCGGCGATGCCCCGGTCTACTTCGACATCCCGCACGTCAATCACAATTCGGCGGAACGATTGAGCAGCTATGTCGCCTCGATGCAGCGACAGGGGTTCGAGCCTATCGTCTTCGGCAACACCGACGACTATACTTGGGAGTTCGAGCGCATCGGCTACGAGCAGACGGAGAAGCTGCTCGACAATGGCGGCCTGCCGGGCAAGACCGTCCTGTGCGCCAACGACCGCCTGGCCTTCGGCGTGATGGCGGCGGCTTTCTCGAAAGGGCTGAAGGTGGGCCGTAAGCCGGCTTGCGACCTTCGCATCGCAGCCCATGATGATCATCCACTCAGCCGCTATACCTGCCCCGCGCTCACCACCATGGCGCAGGATTTCGCCGCCATGGCCGGCCGCAGCGTCGAGACACTGCTGGCGCTGCTCGACGAGGATGCGGCCGCCGTGACGCCGAAGGTCAGTCTCGACGCAACATTGGTGATGCGTCAATCGGCCTAGACGCCTTCAAACGCCGGATCGAAATTGCGCCAGGCTGCAACAGCAGCCTCGACCGCCTGACGCGACGCCGGACCATGGCGGCCCATTGAGACGAATCCATGGATCTGTCCTGGCCAATGTTTGACCACGATCGGGACGCCGTCCATCTCGAGCCGCCTTGCATAGGCCTCGCCCTCGTCGGCGAGGATGTCATGGCCGGCGATAGCGACGAAGGCCGGCGCCGCGCCGGCAAGGCTCTCGGCTTTGAGTGGCGAGACGCGCCAGTCTGACCTATCGGCGGCGCTGCGGACATAGTGGTCACGGAACCAGGCCATGGTCGCGGCCGTCAGGCCGAAACCTTCGCCGAAGCGGCGATAGCTGTCCGCAGTTTGGGCGGCGTCGGTGTTGGGGTAGAACAAGAGCTGCGCGGTCGGAGGGCATTTGTCATTGCGGGCAAGCAGCGCCAGCACCGCGGCGAGGTTGCCGCCGGCGCTGTCGCCGGCGACGGCGATGCGGCTGGCGTCAATGCCAAGCCCGCCGGGCATATCCTGCATGAAGGAGAGAACGGCACGGCAATCCTCGACCGCAGCCGGAAACCTGTGCTCCGGCGCCAGCCGGTAGTCCGGCGAAACGACAACACAGGCGGCGATGTTGGCGTACCAGCGGCAGATCTCGTCATGCGAATCGAGATTGCCGATCACCCAGCCGCCACCGTGCAGATAGAGCAGGGCCGGCGCGTCGGCCGCCGCAGCACCCTGCCCGCGATAAATCCGAACGTTGAGAGGGCCACCGGGCCCGGCAATGATTTGCTCGCACACCGAATCGACAGGCTCGCGCTCGCCTTGCAGGCTACGGAAACCGTTATTGTAGGCGCGTCGCGCCTGCTCGGGTGTGCCGGTCTCGAAGGGCGGCTCATGCGCCTGTCGGCCAAGGTCGAGGACCGTCCGCGCCTGCGGGTCGAGCGATACGGGCGATGTCGGCATGGGACCGCCTCAGGCCAGCAGGCTCGCCGCCTCGTCCTCGCCAAGCAGCGGCGGCTGGTCGACTTTGCCGGCGATGGCGACCGAGTTGCGGCTCTCGCCCGAGGCGAGGATGGCCTCCATGATCTCCAGCACATGCAGCGCCAGTTCGCCGGACGCGCGCGGCTTTCTCTTCGCCGACAACGAATGCGCCAGGTCGGCGACACCGAGCATGCGGTAATTGGCGCGATCCGGCGCCGCATAAGGCCAGTTGCGCGCGCCATAGAGCTCGCTTTCGCTGGCGAAATCCGTCCACTCGGCACCACGCGCGGAAAGCGAGACCGTGCCGCCGAAAGTGTCGGGGTCGGGCAGCCTGAGCGACCCTTCGGTGCCGTGCAACTCGATGGGGTGGTTGGAGTGCTTGAAGACATCCCAGGAGGCACCGAAAGTGACGGTGGCGCCGGAGCGGAATTCGAGCAGCGACAGGATGTTGGTCGGCGTGCCGACCCTGAAGCTGGTGTTCTTGTAAGGGCCGTCGGCGGTGATCAGCCGCTCCTCCTGGCCGCGCGTGGCCATCGCCATGACACGGGTCACGGGGCCGAGCAGGTTGACGAGCATCGTCAGATAGTACGGCCCCATGTCGAAGACCGGGCCGCCGCCTGGCTGGTAGTAGAATTGCGGGTTGGGATGCCAGTGCTCCATGCCGCGCCCCATCATGAAGGCGGTGCCGGTCACGGCGCGGCCGATCGCGCCCTCGTCCATCAGCCGGCGCGCGCGGCGTCCGGCGGCGCCGAGGAAGGTGTCGGGAGCCGAGCCCAGCAGCAACCCACGCCTCGCCGCCTCAGCCACCAGCTTGCGGCCGTCGCTGGCCGAGGTGGCGAGCGGCTTTTCGGTGAAGACATGCTTTCCCGCCGAGAGCGCCGAAAACGAGATGTCGAAATGCGCCGCGGGAATGGTGAGGTTGAGGACGAGATCGACCTCCGGGTCGGCGAGCAACGCATCGATGCCGAGCGCGCGGATGCCATATTCCTTCCCGCGCAAGACAGCCATCTCGGCGGAGATATCGGCGCAAGCGCGCAGTTCCACGCCGGCGAAAAGTGCCGCGTTGCGCAGATAGGTCATCGAGATGTTACCGCATCCGATGACGCCGATACCGAGCTTCGCTCCTGAATTTGCTTGCATTTCCCTTTCGACCTCCCAATCGGCGACGCCCGAGACAAGCCATCGCGACGGCGACGGACAATTTTCGTGACTCGCTATAGCGCATTTTAAATCTTGACGCGCGTAAAATTTTTATAGAGCATATGAAAACGCTAACTCAGCGTCGCAGGCCGCCGGCCTTGTAAATCAAGAGATTAGGGAATTATGAGCCTAGGGACCAAAGTGCGCCTTGCGCGCCTCTTTTCGCATCCATCGGGAAATCTATTCGGCGGCGCGGTCGACCACTTCGTCGGCTATGGCGACGTGCGCAAAGGCGGCCTTGCCGATCTGCCCGGCGCGCTGGCCCGCGTCATGGCGGGCAAGCCCGACTATGTCAGCATCCAGCCCGGCACCGCGCGCCATCTGTGGCCGCAATATGCGGGCAAGGCTGCCCTGGTGATCCAGGCCGGCTGCTTCACGCCGGACGACCGCATCAGCGAATTGATTGCGACGCCCGAGGACGCGGTGCGCGCCGGCGCCGACGCGTTGGCCGTGGCCATTCCGGTGCGCGGCGCGACCGAAGGCAAATACATTCGCTGGCTGACCGATTCGGTGAACGCGGCCGCCCGCTACGGCATGCCGGTGGTGGCGCATATCTATCCGCGCGATTTCACCGACGGGGCAAAGATCGTCTTCACCCCCGACGAGATCGCCTATGCCGCGCGCATCGGCTACGAGTCCGGCGTCGACGTCATCAAGATCGGCTACACGGGCGATTTCGAGTCCTTCCGGGAGACCGTGCGGACCTGCCCGGTGCCGGTCGTGATCGCGGGTGGCCCGAAGACCGATACGCTGCTCGGCGCGCTACAGCAGACGGCGGACGCCATCCGCGCCGGCGCGCGCGGCGCGGTGGTGGGCCGCAATCTCTGGGGGCACGGCGATCCTCAGAAGGCAGCACTTGCCTTTCGGAGCGTCATCCATGACGGGCTTTCGGCGCAAGAAGCGCTTGCGAAGGCGGGCGCCTGAACGATGCGCGCCGTTCCCTCGATCCTCGGCTTCGGCGCCATTGCGATCGACGACATCGTCTATGTCGATCAGCCGTTGTCGGGGGGCAAGGGAAAGGTTCTGCAAAGCACGCGCGCTTTCGGCGGAAATGTCGCGACGGCGCTTGCCGCCGTCGCGCGGCTCGGCGGACGCGCCGGGTTCATCGGATGGCTGGGCAGCGCCGATGACGATGCCGCCTTGTGCGACCTCGTCGCCAGCGGCGTCGAAACCGCGTTCGCGCCACGCCATCCCGACGCGCGGCCGGTGCGCTCGCGCATCATCGTCGGCTCGGACGGGGACCGGTTCATCGCCTATGACGACGACGCGATGCTGGGCACCGCACCGGACTTTCCGGACGAGATCCTCAGCCGCGCGACCGTCCTGATCGTCGACAGCTACGCGATCCGCTCGCTGGATGTCGTGGCCCGGGCTCGCGAGCTCGGCCTCGCGATCCTCGGCGATGTCGAATGGAGCGCCGGCCCAGCCACGGACAGGCTGATGGCGCTCTGCGACCATCTCATTCTTCCGCTCGGCTTTGCGCGGACCGCCACGGGCCGTCGAGCGCCCGCCGAGATGCTTGATGCATTGTGGTCGCCATCGCGCTCCGCCGTCGTTCTGACCGACGGCGGCCGGGGCGTCTATTACCGCGGACGCGAGGATACGGCGCTGTGGCACCTGCCTCCGCACCGGGTTGCGATCGTCGATTCGACCGGTGCCGGCGACTGCTTTCACGGCGCCTATGCCCATGCATTGACGCGCGGATCCGACACCGCGGGCCGGGTGGCATTCGCTGCCGCGGCGGCGGCGCTTTCGATAACCGGGCGTGGCGGACGCGAGGCGCTTCCGACCGACAGCCAGGTCACGGAATTGCTGGCATGGGCCAGCGCGCCATCGGCGGTCGAACTGAAATATGCGCAACTCGATACCGGAACATAGGCGGAAAGCCACCCGGAAAATTTTCACAAGCAAAAAAGCCAAGGTGAAGACAAAAACGGCTTTGACTTGTGGAGGGAGGAATATGGCGGAAGTCATTCTTGAAAATATCTGCAAAACCTACGGGAACAATTTCCGCGCGATCGACCGATTGAACCTGTCGATCGGGGATGGCGAGTTCTTGATCCTGGTTGGGCCGTCCGGCTGCGGCAAATCCACCGCCTTGCGAATGATCGCGGGATTGGAGGACATCACAAGCGGCAGCCTTCGCATCGGCGGCATAGACGTCGTCGACATGCCGCCCAAGGACCGTGACATCGCGATGGTCTTCCAGAGCTACGCGCTCTACCCGCATATGACGGTGTTCGAAAACATCGCCTTCTCGATGCGGCTGGCGGGCAAGCCGAAGGCTGAGCGCAAGAAGCGCGTGGACGAGATCGCCAAGACCCTTCAGCTGACGTCGCTGCTGGACAGCAAGCCCGCCAACCTTTCCGGTGGACAGCGTCAGCGGGTCGCCATGGGCCGCGCCATGGTGCGCGAGCCGGCCGCTTTTCTCATGGACGAGCCGCTCTCCAATCTGGACGCGAAACTGCGCGTCCAGATGCGCGCCGAGATCACCAGCCTGCAAAAGCAGCTCGGCGTGACGACCATTTACGTTACCCACGACCAGACCGAAGCGATGACGATGGGCGACAGGGTCGCGGTGCTGAAAGGCGGCGTGCTGCAGCAGGTCGACACACCGAAGCGGCTCTATGAATCGCCGGTGAACGCCTTCGTGGCCGGCTTCATCGGCTCGCCTTCGATGAACCTTTTCGAGGGGACACTGACGGGCGACGAATTAACGGCCGGCACCTTCGCCATTCGGCTGCGGGATGCAGCCTTCGTGCGAAGACCGGGCTTGAGGTCGTTTGCGGGGCGCAAGATCGTGTTCGGGATCCGGCCGGAGCATCTCTATGACAGCAGCCTCGAATCCGGGCGCAAATATCAGACGATCCCTGCAAAGGTGACCTCGATCGAGGAGCTCGGGTCGGAACATATCGTCCATCTCAACATCGACGCCGTCCGAGTGGACTCAGGCGACCCGGACGCGGTGAGGGATTTCGGCCTGGCGTCGAATGCGGTGGCGAAATTCGAACCGGAAAGCGCAGTCCGCTCCGGCTCGGAAATCCGGTTGGCCCTGGATGATACCAAGCTCCATTTCTTCGATCCCGAGACGCATCTGGCGATCTGAAGATTTGCGGCAAGGCCAGCAGGCGGGAGCGAGGCGCCTGCGAATGAAGATTGCTGAATAAACCAGACGATCGTCCGCATTGTGCGGCCGATCTCAAAGAAGGAGGAGAAAATGACGTTTCGAATAAAGCCCATAATGCTGAAGATGGCCGCGGCCGCATGGCTGCTTGGCGCAACCAGCGCCATGGCGGACACGACTCTGGAATTCACCCAATGGTGGGAGCCCGAATTGCCCGCAGGCTCGCTGCGGAAGATCATGGACGAATTCGAGGCCGCCAATCCCGGCATCAAGGTGACGCTGGTCAGCGGCCCCTATGCGGCAACGCGGGATCAGATCTCGGTCGGCGCGGCGACCGGAACGCTGAGCGACGTCGTCGGTCTCGATGGCGCCTGGGTGAACAATCTGAACGCGCAGAACGCGCTTGCCGACATGAACCCGATGATGGATGCGAGCAAGTTCGACAAGACGCAAGTCGCGGACATCATCAAGGTGGACGGCAAGGCCGTGATGTTCCCGGTCGCTTCCTTCGTCTATCCGGTCTTCGTCAATCTGGACCTCGCCGCCCAGGCAGGCGTGACCAAGCTGCCATCGACCCGCGCGGAGTTTCTCGAGGCCGCCAAGAAGATGACCCTTGCCGACAAGAACCAGTATGGCTGGGTGCTGCCGCTGTCGCTGCAGTCGCCGTCCGGCGTCCAGAACGACATGATGTCGTGGGTCTGGGCATCGGGCCAGTCGATGATGGCTGACGGCAAGCCCGCCCTCGAGGGCAAGCCGGTGGTGGACATGCTCACCTTCGTCAAATCGCTCAATGACGCAGGCACCATCTCGCCCGGCATCGCAACCAAGACGGAACAGGAAAAGGTCGAGGAATTCGTCAACGACCGGGTGGGGATGATGATCGACTCGCTCGCGCATGTGAACCTCATCCGCAAGCGCAATCCGAAGCTGAACTTCGACCTCATTCCGGTCCCGGTCGTGGAGAACTATAACGGCAAGCGCGGCCTTCCCTATGCCTCCTGGGGCATCGGCATCTCCGCCAGCTCGAAGCACCAGGAAGAGGCCTGGAAACTCGTCCAATATCTGATGAGCGAGAAGGTCAACGCCAAGCTGGTGTCGCTGGCCAACGCCTTCCCGGGCAACGTCAACGCCAAGCCCGATTTCGTGACCTCGGACAAGGCGTTCGGCAAGGCTTTCGAAATCTTCAAGACCGGTTACCTCGCCAACGAGTTCACGGGTCTGCCGGTGGCGGAAGACCTGATGACCCAGTTCGACGTCGAAGCCCAGAAGATGCTGGCCGGCGAGCAGTCTCCGGAACAAGCCGCGGCCAACGCTCAGAAAGGATGGACGGCTAAATTCTGATCGGGCTGTTTCACGATCTTCGACCGGGAGGCCTGACATCGGGCAGGCCTCCCGGCAACAATGGACCGGCGACGCGAGTGTTCGCGAAGCTCGCCTTCTCTCGAAGGCGTATCCCAAGGTTGGCACATGACCCGGCAGAAGCGCTCCCGTCACAGACTGAAACGAACGGTCGCACCCTATCTCTATCTGTCGCCCTCGCTGGTGATCATCAGCCTGCTGATGCTGCTGCCGATGGTGACGGTGATTTCCTATTCGTTCCAGAACAGCGCGGTGCTGCGTCGCGACTCATCCTTTGCCGGACTGAAACACTACCAGGCGATCTTTGCCGATCCCGTGTTCTGGGCCTCGCTGTGGCACACGCTCTACTTCACCTGCATGAGCGTCGTTTTCCACATGACCATCGGCATGATCTTCGCGCTCATGCTGAACAGCGACCGCATCAATCCGACGCTGCGCAACATCCTGCGCGTGCTCTACATACTGCCCTGGCTCTTCACCGCGGTGATTATCGCGGTGATCTGGCGCCTGCTGCTCGAGCCCAACGGTGTCGTCAACAGCATTCTCATGCAGTTGGGCATCATCGGTTCCAAGATCGAGTGGTTTTCCTCGCCCGAGACCGCGCTGCATGCCGTCACCTTCGCCAATATCTGGGCGGGCTACCCGCTCTTCATGGTCAGTCTGCTCGCGGGCCTGCAGGGCATTCCCAAGGATTTCTACGAGGCCGCCGATATCGACGGGGCGAAGGCCTACCAGAAGCTGATCTTCATCACCATCCCGCAGCTGATGCCGATCATCATCAGCATCTCGTTGCTGGACTTCATCTGGACGATGCAGGTCTTCCCGTTGATCTGGATCACGACGGGCGGCGGTCCGATCTACTCGACCGAGGTGCTCAGCACCTACACCTACAAGCTGGCGTTCTCGAGCTACAACCTGTCCCAGGCGGCGGCGAGCGCCGTGGTCATCCTGCTGATCTCGCTTGGCCTGACGCTGTTCTACATTCGTTATCAGAAGGCCCGGTAATCACCATGAGGAAAAGGCACACGACGAAGGACAGGCTGATCACCGTCGCGCTGCATGTCGCACTTGCAGCCGGGCTGTTTTTCGCGGCCTTCCCGATCTACTGGATGCTCACCAGCTCGTTCAAGTCGAACACCGAGATCTTCGCCCTGCCGCCAACCATCCTGCCGAAAGCCTTCACGCTGGAAGCCTATGCGGCGATCCTTGGCGACCCGGTCAAGCTGCGCTTCTTCTTCAACAGCTACTTCGTGGCCTTCGTGGTGACTGTGCTGACGGTGCTGATCGCCTTGCTGGCGGCCTACGGGTTCAGCCGCTTCAATTTCCGTGGCAAGGGCAGCCTGAACACCCTCATCATCAGCACGCAGACCATCCCGCCGATCACGCTTCTGATCCCTTTCTTCGGTCTGGTCGTCTCTTATCGCATCTTCGACACCTATATGGCGCTGATCCTGACCTATCTGGTCTTCACCCTGCCCTACGCGATCCTTCTGATGACGGGCTATCTGAACACCTTGCCCCGCGATCTCGACGAAGCTGTCGCTGTCGACGGCGGCACCAGTTGGACAGCGCTCTGGCGGGTGATCGTGCCGATCTCGCTGCCCGGCATCGTGGCGACGTCGGTCTATACTTTTCTGTTGTGCTGGAACGAATTCCTCTTCGCGCTGACGCTGACGAAGTCGACATCGATGCGCACCGTCCCTATCGGCATCCAGCTTCTGATGGGGCAGCACGCTTTCGAATGGAACCAGATGATGGCGATGAGCGTGCTCGGCTCATTGCCGCTGTTGTTGATCTACCTCATTGCCCAGAGGTTCTTCCTCGCCGGCATGACCGCGGGCTCGGTCAAATAGGCACGTCCCGCGGAGAACCAAGGAATGAAAGGATGAACGTGAGAGACCTCAAAGTCGGTTGCCAGACCTTCACCTGGGAAATGCTGGGAGACCGGTTCACCGGCGGCCCCGATGATCTCATCAAGGCGATCGCCGATGGCGGCTATGCCGGCATCGAGATCACCGACACGATGATAGGCCGCTATGCCGGCAAGCCGGCCGAATTCGCCGCCGCGCTGAAGGCGTTTGGCCTGACGCTCGTCTCCTTCGCCTTTGGTTCGAAGAGCGGCTTTACGCTCAAAGAGAAAATCGGCGAGGACCTCGACACCGCCAAGCGCTGGATCGACTTCGTTGCGACGTTTCCGGGCGCGCTGGTGTCGATGGGCTCGGCGACCGTCGTGTCGGACGGACCGCGCGAGGACAAGTTCGCGATTGCCGCGGAAGTCTACAACCGTGCCGGCGAGCTCGGCCGCAAGGCCGGCGTCCGGGTCGCGGTGCATCCGAGCTCGCACCATAACACGCTGCTGTTCGACCGTGCCGATTACGACCGCATCTTTGGGTTGATCGACGCTTCGCTGATCGGCTGGGTGCCGGACACGGGGCACATATTGCGCGGCCACAAGGACATGGCCGACACGCTCACGACCTATCGCGACCGCATCCGCTACGTGCATCTGAAGGATGTCGATGCGAACGGCGCCTGGGCGATGCTCGGCAAGGGCGTCTGCGACACGGCGAAGGTGATCGAGATCGCAAGTGCTGCCCCCAACTTCAATGGCTGGCTGGTGCTTGAGGAGGAATCCGAGACTGCCGCCGCTGATCCGGCCGGCGCGGTCAAGACCAACCGCCAGACCATGCGCGGCTACGGGGCGTGAGACGATGATCCACAAGCAAGACCGTCGCCTTCGTGTCGGTGTGCTCGGCTGCGGGCCGATCGCGCAATTCGCGCATCTGGAATCCTGCGTGAAGGCAAGCAACGCCGACCTTTACGCAATCTGCGATGCGGCGCCCGATCTGCTGGCGCGGATGGGCGCCACCTACGAGCCGCGCAAGATGTATGGCGACTATGACGAAATGCTCGCCGATCCGGAGCTCGAGGCGGTGATTGTCGCCACGTCGGACGCCTATCACGTGCCGATGTCGATCAAGGCGCTGGAAGCGGGCAAGCATGTGCTGTGCGAAAAGCCGATCGGCGTCTCGGTCGAGGAAGGCGAGAAGCTTGCCGAAGCGGTCAAGCGCTCGGGCAAGGTGCTGCAGGTCGGGCACATGAAACGCTTCGACCCGGCGCTGGAAGCGGCGCGCGATTTCGTGCGCGACGAGATGGGCGAGATCCTGGCGCTCAAGGCATGGTATTGCGATTCCACCCATCGCTACACCAACACCGACGCGGTGCAGCCACTGCCCATCACAAGCAAGCTGGCAAAGAAGCCGGGCGGCAATCCGAAGGCGGATCTGCGGCAGTATTTCATGCTGGCGCACGGCTCGCATCTGGTCGACACGGCGCGCTTCCTGTGCGGCGAGATCACCGCCGTTCGTGCCCGCCTCAACGAGCGCTTCGGCGCCTATTGCTGGTTCGTCGAGACCGAATTCGCCAATGGCGCGCTCGGCCATCTCGATCTCACCGTCGCCGTTCGGATGGACTGGCACGAGGGTTTCCAGCTCTATGGCCAGAACGGCTCGGTGATCGCGAAGACTTTCAATCCCTGGTATTTCCGCGCCAGCGAGGTCGACATCTTTCACGAGAAGGACGCGACCTCGCGCAAGCCGCTCGGCGCCGACGGCCATTTCTTCCGTCGCCAGTTGGAAGGCCTCGCCGACACGGTGCTCAACGGCGCGCCGCAGCGCGGCGCCACGGTTGACGACGGGCTCGCCTCGATCCGCGCCATGGCGGCGATCGCCCGCTCGGTCGAGAGCGGCGAGCGCGTCGCGCTCGCCAGCGTGACGGGAGCGGTCTGATGCAGGTCGGCGTGTTCGCCAAGACTTTCCCGGGCAGCGAGCCGACCGGCGTGCTTGCCGCTGTCCGTGATGCGGGCTTCGCGGCCGCCCAGTTCAACCTCGCCTGCGCCGGCCTGCCGTCGATGCCGGACGCGGTTCCGGACTCGGCGATCGTCGCCATCGGTGCCGCTGCCAAGGCGACCGGGATCGGTCTCGTCGCTCTCTCCGGCACATACAACATGGCGCATCCGGACAGCCGGATGCGCGAGGACGGACTGGGACGGCTGGCGGTCGTCATCGAAACCGCGGCCAGGCTTTCGATCCCGCTCGTCACGCTCTGCACCGGGACGCGCAACGCCGAGGATCAGTGGGCGCATCATCCCGACAATGCTGATCCCTCGGCCTGGGCCGACATGGCGCGCGAGATGGAAAAGGCGCTTCGGCTTGCCGAGCGCCACGGCATCGATCTCGGCATCGAGCCGGAGCAAGCCAACATCGTCACATCGGCCGAAGACGCGATGCAGCTGATCGGCGAGATGGGCTCGAAGCGGCTGCGCATCGTGCTCGATCCAGCCAATCTGTTCGAGCGGGCGAATGCCGAACAGGCACGCTCCATCGTTGCCGAAGCGGTCGAGCGCGCCGCTGGCCATGTCTCTCTGGCGCATGCCAAGGACCGCTTCGCCGACGGCCACTTTGCCACGGCCGGACAGGGCGTCGTCGACTTCGCCGACTTCATCGCCCGGCTGAAAGCCACAGGCTTCGACGGGCCGCTGGTGACGCATGGGCTCTCGGCCAGGGAGGCGCCGGGCGTCGCGCGCCTTCTCAAGGAGCTGGTGTGATGGCGGGCCAGATGGCGCTTCTTCGCGACGGCACGACGCTGCTCGGCACCGACACGGGCGAAGGCCTGGGGGTCGTCTTCCAGCACGGGCTCGGCGGCGGCGAGGTGCAGGTCGCGCAGACTTGTCCCACCGGCTTCCGCCGCATCACGCTGGAATGCCGCGGGCATGGCGGCTCCGGCCTCGGTGAGCGGCGGCCGTTCTCGTTCGAAATGTTCGCCGACGATGTGCTTGCCGCGGCCGACCGGGCCGGCCTCGACCGCTTCGTTGCCGGCGGCGTCTCGATGGGCGCAGGAATCGCGCTTCGCCTCGCCTGCCGTCATCCGCGGCGCGTCGCTTGCCTCATCCTGGTGCGGCCGGCATGGACGTTCTCGCCAGCGCCGCAGAACATGCAGCCGATCGCCGAGGTCGCCGAGCTCCTCCTCGAACATGGCGCCGACGAGGCGCGGAAGATCTTCGCGCAATCCGAGACCGCCGCGCGGCTCTACCGCGACGCGCCCGACAATCTCGCTTCGCTGCTCGGTTATTTCGACCGGTTCGACGCCAAAGCCTTTGCGCGAGTGCTTGCCGACATCGCCGGCGACGGACCCGGCGTTTCGGAACGCGACGCTGCCGCGCTCGACATTCCGGCGCTGGTCATCGGCAATGCGATGGATGCCGTGCACCCGTTGTCGACCGCCCATGCGCTGGCTGCCGCGATACCCAACGCGATCTTCGCGGAAGTAACGCCCAAGGCGCGCGACAGCGCGAAGCATTTCGCCGAGCTGCACGAGCAGATCAGCTTCTTCCTTCATTCCCACTCGAAAGCCCGGAGCCTCGTTCCGTCATGACCAGCAAACCTCTCTCCGGTCCCGCGGCAATAGCCGCATTGCGGCGCAACCGGCTCATCGGCGAATTCTCGCTATGGTCGGCCGACCTCGCCAACATGGAGCGCGATCTGAAGCGGATCGAAGCTCATGCCGATCTGCATCACATCGATGTGGCGGACGCCCGTTTCACGCCCGGCTTCCTGTTCTTTCCGGATCTGGTGGCGCGCATCACCAGGCTCACGGCCAAACCGATCCACGTGCATTTGATGG
>NZ_RZRX01000126.1:0-17729 GCF_003997405.1 Mesorhizobium sp. M2A.F.Ca.ET.042.01.1.1 | reverse complement strand
CCGTCGGACCGGCCATCGTCGGTTCGATGGCCGGTCCGACGGTCGGCAGCGCGAAGATGATCGCCGTCTCGATCTCGCCGGTCAGCATATAGGGCAGCACCACGCCCTGATACATGACCAGCGGATGCAGCGCATTGGGCACGGCATGCCGCATGACGACCGCGCCGCCGGTCAGGCCCTTGGCCTTCGCCGTCTCGACATACTGCATGTTCAAGGTGTCGAGCAGGTTGCCGCGCATGACGCGCATGTTGTAGGCGAGCCCGCCGAAGGTCGCGATCGCCACCACCGGCCAGACATGCTTGACCAGGTCGACGAACTTCGCCCACGACCATGGCGCGCCGCCATATTGCGGCGAGAACAACGAGCCGATCTCCGAGACGTTGAACTGGAAGACCAGCAGATAGACGATGATCAGCGCCATCAGGAAGCGCGGCACCGTCATCCCGAGGAACGAGATCGCCGAGAGCGTGGAGTCGATCCAGCTATACTGCCTTGTCGCCGCCCATATGCCGAAGGTGATGCCGAGCACCGAGGCCAGCAGGTGGCAGACCAGCGCAAGCAGCAGCGTGCGCGGCAGGCGTTCGCCCACCACATCGGCCACCGGCTTGTTGTAGTAGAGGCTGTAGCCGAAATCGCCGCGCGTGATGATGCCGCCGATCCAGTTGAGATACTGGACGGGCAACGGCTTATCCAGGCCGTGCTCGACGCGATAGGCCTGTGCCTGCGCCTCTGCCTGCGCATAGGAGGCCCCGCCCTGGTTGATCAGCTGCGATTTGATGTAGTCGGCGTAATCGCCAGGCGGCGCCTGGATGATGGCGAAGGTGACCAGGCTCAGAATGCCGAGGACGGGAACGGCCGAGGCGATGCGCATGAGCAGGAATCGCAACATGGACGGTCTGCTTCCTTTCTGGCCGGTCACGCATTCGATGCGTTTGGAGGATTTGCTTTGTCCGGCCGCGCCGCAACGCGGCCGGACATCTCTTCGTCAGGGGAGGTAAAGCTTAATCCATCGGTCCCTTATCGCCAGGCTTGCCGGGCAGTTCGTTGGGGAACAATTCGTATTTTGCCTGCTTGTCCGCCTTGACGAACACACGCTCGCGGATGATCGAATCCTCGGCCCAGTTGAACATGTAGATCGGCGTGCCCTGCGGAATGTTGGAGAAGCGCTTGTTGATGATGAGCGCGCCCGGATATTCCGTGAGGCCGACATTGTAGACATGCTCGGTCGAGATCTTCTGGAACTTTCGCATCAGCTCGGCACGCTGGTCGTTGTCCTGCGTCGACACGAACTTGTTGACGATGTCGACGAGATCCTTCTCGAATGGCATCAGGTCGACCTGGCCGCTTTCCGGCGCGCGATGGTTCCAACTTGTCTTCGGGCCGACCGGCGCCAGCTGCTCGGTGTTTTGAACGACGGAGGTGAGCTCGGTCTCGTTTCGCCGGATTAGCCAGTCGAAGCGGCCGGAATATTGTGTCGCATCGCGCTGCGTGCCGTTGAGCCCATTGAGCACGACCCGGAGGCCGAGCTTCTCCATCTGCGCGACCACGCCTTCGGCAAGGCTCTTGTCGGTCGTGTAGTCGTTGTTGACCAGCATCACGATCTCGACATCCTTGCCGCCTGCCGTGCCGGCCGGGAAGTTCGCGATGCCGTCGCCATCCGTATCCTTGAGACCGGCCTTGGCGAGCAATGCCTTTGCGCCTTCTAGGTCGTAGGGATAGTAGACTGTCGACTTGCGGTCATAGAAGCTGGTGCCGGAGGAGAAGCCGCCCGGATAGATGGCGGTGAACGGACCCTTGACCAGCGAGTCGCCCAGCGCCTTGCGGTCGAGCGCCATGGTGACGGCCTTGCGGAAGTCCTCGTTGCGGTTCAGCTCGCGGATCGCCTGGCCGCGTTCGTCCGGGTTGCCCCAGCCATTGGCGGAAAAATTCATGCGCAGATTGTAGCCGATGAGACGCGGGCCGAAGGCGAGGCGTGCCGGCGCGTTCTTATCGGCCGCGCGCTTCAGCGAGGCGACGAAGTTCTCCGGCTGCTCGAGGTTGGAGAAGTCGCCCGAGCCAGCAACAGCCTGCACGTCGCGGTCGGCCCAGGTCGAGAGCTTGTAGTGCAGCTCGTTGAGATAAGGCAGCTGGTTGCCCTTCTCGTCGACCTTCCAATAGTAGGGATTGCGGCGCATGACGATGATGTCGTCCGGCCGGTATTCGACCGGCACCCAGGCGCCCATCACCGGCATGTTCATATATTCCGGCGGGAAGGCGTTCTTGAACTGGTCATAGGTGTTCTTCGAATATTTCGGGTGCTGCGGCTTGAGGATGTGCGAGGGGCCAGGGCAGAAAGTGCCATAGGCCATGGCATAGAGATATTGCCGCGGGAACGCCTCCTTGAACGTCCATTCGACAGTGTAGTCATCGATCTTCTTCAGCGTCGTGCCGACGCCGAAGGTTTCCGGCGTGGCGCCGTTCAGCGGCGAGACGTTCGGATCGACCACCTCGTCGTCCCAGTAGAACATCACGTCGTCGGCATTGAAGGGCGCGCCGTCGGACCATTTGGCGCCTTCGATCAGATGCATGGTCAGCTTGTGGCCGTCGCTCGACCAGTCCCAGCTCTTGGCGAGGTTGGGCAGCGGCTCGGTGTCCTTGGCCTCGACCTGGAACAGCGGCGCCGTGCGCGTCAGGCATTCGGACAGCCCGATGTCGATACCGCCCCAGCCTTGCGTTTGGCCGGCGCCGTAGTTCCAGCCTTCCGGCCGGCCGCCGATGACATGGCGCATCGTGTCGCCATAGACGCCGATGCCGTCCGGCATGTTGGCCGTCTTGAAGACCAGCGGTTCCTTCGGCAGCCTGTCCTTGACCGGCGGCAGCTTGCCGGTCTTGACATATTTCTCGGTCACCCAGTCCGGCTCGTGATATTCGGGCAGCGCCTTGAACTCCAGGATGGAGTCGCGCGCCACATAGTGGATCTTGCCCTCGGCCGGGAATGTCGCAGGCTGCGGCGGGATCGTCGGCTCGGAAGCGAAGGCGTTGAGCGCATGGACTGAAACGCCGAGCATCAGCCCGGCGGCAATGGCAGTTCTACGAAAAGTCCTCATGATCTCCTCCCAGATGTTTTTGGACGTCTGCTGCTGCCCGCCTCTTGTGAATTTCTTGCCGAGCTGCCTCCTGCGACCCGGCCTGCTCGCCTTTAGGCCTCAGCCGGCCTGTTTCAGAGCCGCCTTTTCGGCGCGTAGTTCCTCGATCGAGCGCACGTTGCGCCGCGCGGCACCCGCCCATTCGCGGGTCTTGACGTGTGCTTTCGAAAGCCGCTCCTTCGCCGCCGGAACGGCGTGCGCATATTGCGGCAGCCATGCGGCTTCAGCGACCACCATCTCGTCCACCATCTGCCAGACCTCTTCCGGCGTCGACACCGCACCCACCAGCGGATCGTGCAGCACGGCGAGCTTCAACAGGTCGATGTCGCCGGAAATGGCCGCATGCACCGACATGCGCTGCACGTTGATCGAGGCCATGCAGGTTGCCGCACAGGCTTCCGGCAGCGTGATGCCGGCCGCCATGTTGATGCCGAAACGGTCGACGAAGCCGGGCGACTCGATGATGGCGTCCTGCGGCAGGTTGGTGATCACGCCATTATTCCGGACGTTGAAGTGACCGCGATAGACGCGGTTGGTCTCCAGCGCCTCGAGAATGTGGCTGGCATGCTCGTTGGAGCGTTTTGACGGATCGATCGGCTTCGACGCCGCTTCGAGGAACTGCGGATATTCCGTCTCGAACCAGTTGCGGGTTTCGGTCGAGTAGCGGAGATACCCTCCCGTCTCGCCATGGATCCAGTCCGACATGTCGATCCAGCGCGTGATCTCGTCGGGGCGCTTGCGGTACCAGGGGAGGTATTCGGAGAGATGCCCGTTGCTTTCGGTCGAATAGACGCCGAAGCGCTTCAACACGTCGATCCTGAGCTTTTCCTGCTTCGAATAGACCGGATGCGCCTCGAAGGCGGCGACCAGCTCGTCCTTGCCGATCTGCCGGCCGTTCAGCTTGAGCTCGATGAACCAGGTCTGGTGGTTGATGCCGGAGCAGACATAGTCAAGTTCTCTGGGCGACTTCGCGCCGAGCACTTCGGCGATCTGGGCGGCGCCGTGCTGCACGCCGTGGCAGAGCCCGACCGTGTCGACCTTGCCATATTCGATCGCCGCCCAGGTGTTCATCGCCATCGGGTTGGCATAGTTGAGGAATTTCGCGCCGGTCGCGGCGACCTCGCGGATGTCTTTGCAGAAGTCGAGGATCACTGGAATGTTGCGCTGGCCGTAGAGGATGCCGCCGGCGCAGATCGTGTCGCCGACGCACTGGTCGATGCCATATTTCAGCGGGATGCGGATGTCGTCGGCATAGGCCTCCAGCCCGCCGACGCGCACGCAGCTGATGATGTAGCGCGCGCCCTCCAGCGCCTCGCGGCGGTTGGTCGTCGCCGTCACTTTGGTCGGCAGTCTGTTCGACTCGACGATCCGGTCGAGGATCGCCTTGATCATCCCGAGATTGTGCTCGCTGATGTCGGTCAGCGCGAATTCGATGTCCTGGAATTCAGGCACGCACAGAATGTCGGTGAACAGCTTCTTGGTGAAGCCGACGCTGCCGGCGCCGATAATAGCGATTTTGAAGCTCATCACCTTCACCTCGATCCAATCGAATGCTAGGCAAGGAGCAGCAAGGGAGGACAGGGTCGCGCGCCGTTGCGCACGCACCGCTCAAAGCCGGAAACCCGGCTCTTTCTCCTCCCGCCCGCTCCTCGACCGCGGGTCATTCCCGTTCTTGAGGGCCGGATTATGCCCTTATTGGCGGGCACCGCCAGAGAAGGATTATGCTTTCGAGGGTAATTTTGTGCTGCATGACCTGATCGCCAATGGAGAGCTGATGCGGACGATCTCGCTGCCGCGCGGGCGCCAGCGGCTGCATGCCATGCCGACAAGCACCGGCTACGAGGTGCGCGAGGACGAAACCTATGACTGGGACGGGAGAAAGCGTGGCCAGACCCCGTTCACGGTGCTCCAGCACACGATCAGCGGCACCGGTCAGCTGCGCTACGAGAACCGCAACTACCGTCTGCAGGCCAACGACACGCTGCTGGTTCTGGTGCCGCACAATCATCGCTACTGGCTGGGGCAGGGCGATCGCTGGGAATACTTCTGGATCTCCATGAACGGTGAGGAGGCGCTGCGCATCCACAAGTCGATTCTCAGCGTCTCCGGCCCGGTGTTCCGGCTGCAGCCGGCGACCGTCGATCACCTTGCCGATTGCAGCCTGCGCCTCATCAAGGGAGCGGGTTCGCCTGGTGCGGCCTCCGCGATCGCCTATGAGGCGGCGATGGCGCTCTACGACGATGTCTTCGGCTCGCATGCCTTCGCCG
The DNA here is from genome assembly GCF_003997405.1 of Mesorhizobium sp. M2A.F.Ca.ET.042.01.1.1. Taxonomy (NCBI): domain Bacteria; kingdom Pseudomonadati; phylum Pseudomonadota; class Alphaproteobacteria; order Hyphomicrobiales; family Phyllobacteriaceae; genus Mesorhizobium; species Mesorhizobium sp. M2A.F.Ca.ET.042.01.1.1. The sequence continues at coordinate 12,337 of NZ_RZRX01000126.1, read as the reverse complement.
AGAAGCAAAGCGCCATGCAGCCGGTCATCGATCACATCAACGCCAATCTCGACAAGCCACTGCCGGTGGCGGAGCTGGTCGGGATCAGCGGCCTCAGCCGCGCCCATTTCTCGCGCTGCTTTGCCGAGAGCGAAGGATTGCCGCCTGCCGAGTTCGTGCTGCAGCAGCGCCTGCAGCGCGCGGCCAAGCTGCTCACCAAGGCCGATTTCCTGCCGGTCAAGGAAGTGGCTGTGCTCTGCGGCTTCGAGGATGCGAACTATTTCTCGAAGGTCTTCCGCCGTTTCTACGGCATCACGCCGACGCAGTTCCGCACCACCGGCATGTATGCGAGCCTCGGCAACCATCGCTGATGCTTGGGATTCAGTGCTGCCTACGGTCCAGAGCGGTCGAAGCGGTCTTGACCGGATCGGCGGCGGCAAAGGCCGCGTCGACCTGCTCGGGTGTGCGCTGCTCGGTCCGCTTCCAGGCGACATATTGCACGATGCCGAAGCTCGGGCGCTGCGGCACGGTCTTCACCACCGGCATGCGGAAGCCGTCGCGGAATTTTTCCCAGCGCGCGCCGAGCACCGCGACCATTTCCTCGACGGTCGGTGGTGTCGCCACATCGGCATAGGTGATGGTGACCTTGCCGGCGAGCGCCTTTTCGCGCGAGAGCGGCACCGGGATCGAAGCGAGATAGTCAGTCGGCACGTCGAGCAAACCGCCAAACGCCCATTGCTGGCGCAATTGGTCGGCGCTCATCGGCGCGACGCTGACATCGATGTCGTTGGGCGTGCCAGGTACGCGGTAGGGGCAGCGGAAACGGCCGCAATTGGCCTGCGCCGAGAATTGCCACAGCGCATAGCCCTGCCAGTTGCCCATCGGGAAATGCACGTCGATGTCGGGCTTGTAGCGCGCATACCAGAGCGGCAGCCGCGACAGCAGTCGATACTGGTAACGGTTGTCGGCGATGTACTGGGCCGTCTTGCCGTTGACATAGAGCACCGGGAAGCGGCCGACGCGGCGATGCACCTGGCGCACGAATTCCTCGGCGTCCTCCAGCGACATCCATTGCGTCGGATCGATGCCTTCGATGTCGAGAGCCATCAGCTCATCCGGGGCCGGTTCCGCGAAATCGATGAAATTATTGGCCTGCTCGATCGGGTTGCCGGGCCGCGCCAGGTGATAGGCGCCCCATTTCAGGCCGAGCGCCTTGGCCACGATCTTGCGCGTCTGGAATAGCTCGCGCGTCACCGCATAGCGCTTCCACTGCGCCTTGCAGAGTTTGACGTCGGCCTCGGCGCCGAAGCAGAAGTAGGGCGGAGGCAGCCCGTCGGACGCCTTGTTGATGAAGCCGGCGATGCGCTTGTCGGTGACGAGCTGCTGCCAGTCGATCGAATTGTATTCATAGGCGTCGATCACCAGCGGGCGGGCGGCATTCTTCCACGGCTCGGAGAAATCCGAGGCCTGTGCCGCCGTACCCAGCGCAACCGCCGCAGCGAGAAACGCCAGGCGGCGAAGAGGGCGCGCCAGCTTTTTCAATCAGGGTGTCCCCACTGACCAGGGAACGATCCTGAACCGCTATGGTTAAGGAATTGCTTTCACAACATCGGCTTGCTTCCGTCCGCTCCAAAACATCAAAAAAGTATCGGTCGGGTGGACAAGCCGTGGTGGCAGGGGCTTCAATTGCCGCCTAAGCTTTCGATAACGGCGGCCAGTGGGAAGAGGCGGGCCCGCCTGACGAAGCGCAGCAACCTGTCACAAGACCGGACCCGCGCGGGGAGGAAAATGAACATGAATCCGGACCTGGAAGTCGTCCAGATCAGACAGGGAGAGTCGTTCAAGGCCTGGGCCCACGGCTATCCTTTCCGCACCGTTCGCTGGCACTTCCACCCCGAATACGAACTGCATCTGGTCGTCGCCACCACCGGCCGTTATTTCGTCGGCGACTTCATCGGCGAATTCGAGCCGGGTAATCTGGTGCTTACCGGGCCGAATCTGCCGCACAATTGGGTCAGCGACGTGCCGCCGGGCGAGACCGTGCCGCTGCGCGGCCGCGTCGTGCAGTTCTCCGAAGAATTCATCGCCAGCGCTTCAGCCGCCTTGCCCGAACTTGCCGCCTGCGCCGGCATCCTCGAAACCAGCCGCCGCGGCGCGCTGTTCTCGCCGGCGACGGCCGAACTTGCGGCGCCCCTGCTGGCGGAGCTGACCGAGGCGCAGGGCGTGCGCCGCCTGTCGCTGTTCATGGCCGTGCTCGATATCTTGAACCGCGCCGGCGATGTCCGCACGCTGGCCAGCGCCGGCTATCTGCCCGACCCCTCCGGCTTCATGTCGGCAGGCATCAACCAGGCGCTCGCCTATATCAATTGCCACCTGACCGAGCCGTTCAGCGAAGGAACGCTGGCCGAGATCGCCGGGCGCAGCCCAAGCGCCTTCTCGCGCAGCTTCCGCCGGCACACCGGCATGGCGCTGGTGCAATATGTCAACCGCCTGCGCATCAATCTTGCCTGCCAGCTCTTGATGAGCGAGGCGCAGATGTCGATCACCGAGATCTGCTACGCCGCCGGGTACAACAACATCTCGAATTTCAACCGTCAGTTCCTGGCGCAGAAAGGCATGTCTCCTTCGCGCTTCCGGGCCTTGCTGGCTGAGAATATCAACGCGGAGATTGCCGCCTAACAGGGAGGAACCGGGAGGAGCTCAAGGCGATTCCGAGAGGAATTGCGTCAAGACCAAAGAGACATTCAGGGAAGGAAGAACGCGGGGTGCAGGGCACCCGGTGCTGGAGATCGCTTGTTCTGAAATCCAGCATTCAGGAGGATGTTTGCGCGGCTTACCAGGATCAGATCGATCCTGAGCCGACTGATCATACTCCTTTCAACAGTTAGACATGCAGTCAAGGCCTGGCGCGCCGTTCACCGCGCAGGTCCTCGTGAAACCATTTCTCGAAAGGGAGACATTCGAATGACCAGACATGCTTGGAAATCGCCGTTTGCCTTGAAATCGACGATCGCGGCTGTTTTCGCCTTCTCGCTGCTCGGCAGCACGGCAGCGTTTGCAGACACCGTCACCGATGCAACAGTGGCCTTCCTGATGCCCGACCAGGCATCGACCCGCTACGAGCAACACGACTATCCGGGCTTCGTCGCCGAGATGAAGAAGCTCTGCCCGGGCTGCAAGGTGATCTACCAGAACGCCGATGCCGATGCCGCGCGCCAGCAGCAGCAGTTCAATTCGGTGATCTCGCAGGGCGCCAAGGCGATCGTGCTCGATCCGGTCGATTCCACCGCCGCGGCCTCGCTGGTGAAGCTGGCGCAGAGCCAGGACGTCAAGGTGATCGCCTATGACAGGCCCATCCCGACGGCGCCCGCCGATTTCTACGTCTCCTTCAACAATGAAGGCATCGGCAAGGCGATCGCCGATTCGCTGGTCGAGCACCTCAAGGCGCTTAAGGTCGATCCGGCCGGCGGCGGCCTGCTGCAGATCAACGGCTCGCCGACCGACGCCGCCGCGGGCCTGATCAAGAAGGGCATCCATGAGGGCCTCGACAACAGCGGCTATCCGATTCTGGCCGAGTTCGACACGCCGGAATGGGCGCCGCCGAAGGCCCAGCAGTGGGCGAGCGGCCAGATCACCCGTTTCGGCGCCAAGATCCTCGGCGTCGTCGCGGCCAATGACGGCACCGGCGGCGGCGCAATCGCGGCCTTCAAGGCGGCCGGCGTCGATCCGGTTCCGCCGGTGACCGGCAACGACGCGACGATCGCCGCCTTGCAGCTGATCATCGCCGGCGACCAGTACAACACAATCTCCAAGCCGAGCGAGATCGTCGCGGCCGCCGCGGCCAACGTCGCCGTCAAGCTGTTGTCGGGCGAGACGCCCAAGGCCGAGATGACGCTATACGACACGCCCTCGCAGCTCTTCACGCCGGCGGTGGTGACGCAGGAGAACCTCAAGGCCGAGATCATCGACAAGAAGATCAACACGGCCGCCGAGCTCTGCGTCGACCGCTATGCCGAAGGCTGCAAGAAGCTCGGCATCACCAACTGATCAAGTGGCATCCGGCCGCCCCTCGGCGGCCGGATGTCCGGGCAACGACTGTCAAGAAAGGCGGCGCATGAGCGAAAGTCCTGAAGGGTCGGCTTCCGTCGGTGAGCTGGTGCTCAGCTTGCGCGGCATATCGAAGAATTTCGGCGCCGTCTCGGCACTGACCGATATCGATTTCGACGTCCATGCCGGCGAGGTCGTAGCCTTGGTCGGCGACAATGGCGCCGGAAAGTCGACGTTGGTCAAGATCCTTGCCGGTGTTCATCAGCCGAGCTCGGGGACGATCAATTTCCGCGGCCGGTCGGTCACGCTGCCCGACCCGCGCGCGGCGCTCACGCTCGGCATTGCCACGGTGTTCCAGGATCTCGCGCTCTGCGAGAACCTCGATGTCGTCGCCAACATTTTCCTCGGCAACGAGCTCAGCCCGTTGCGACTGGACGAGGTGGCGATGGAGATGCGTGCCTGGACGCTGCTCAACGAATTGTCGGCGCGCATTCCGAGCGTCCGCGAGGCGGTCGCCTCGCTGTCCGGCGGCCAGCGCCAGACGGTGGCGATTGCGCGCTCGCTGCTGCTCGAGCCGAAACTCATCCTGCTCGACGAGCCGACCGCCGCGCTCGGAGTCGCCCAGACGGCGGAAGTGCTCAACCTCATCGACCGCGTCCGCGCGCGCGGTCTCGGCGTCGTCATGATCAGCCACAACATGGAGGATGTCCGCGCCGTCGCCGACCGCATCGTGGTGCTGAGGCTCGGGCGCAACAACGGCGTCTTCGAGCCGGATGCCTCGAACCAGGACCTGGTGAGCGCCATCACCGGCGCGTCGAACAACGCGGTGTCGCGGCGCGTCGAGCGCCTGCGCATGGAACGCGATCACAGCGCACAGGCGGGGGAGCCGCGTCCATGACGGAGCAAGGCAATTCGACTCCCCTGGCGCTCGATCGCGCCGATGCGCGCCTGAAGCATGAGGCAGGCATCGACGGCGCGGTTCGCGCCTTCCTCGATCGCGTGCGCAGCGGCGATCTCGGCTCGCTGCCGGTCATCGTCGGTCTCGTGGTGATCTGGACGGTCTTCACCAGCCTCAACCCGGTCTTCGTGTCGAGCAGCAATCTGGTCAACCTCCTGTTCGACTGCTCGACGGTCGGCGTCATTGCGCTCGGCATCGTCTGCGTGCTGATGGTCGGCGAGATCGACCTGTCCGTCGGCTCGATCAGCGGCTTCGCCTCGGCCATGGTCGGCACGCTCTGGGTCAACCAGGGTTGGCCGGTCGCGCTGGCAATCCTGGCCGCGCTCGCATTCGGCGCCCTGATCGGCTCGCTCTATGCGCTGCTGTTCAATCGGCTCGGCATGCCGAGCTTCGTTTCGACGCTGGCCGGCCTGCTCGCGGTGCTCGGCATGCAGCTCTATATCCTCGGCTCCACCGGCTCGATCAACCTGCCTTACGGCTCGGCTTTGGTGGATTTCGGCCAGCTGATGGTGATGCCGAAATGGGTCTCGCATACGCTTGCCGCGATCCCGGGTTTGGCGATGCTGGTAAGCGGACTCCGCACCGTCGCACGCCGCCGCGCGGCCAATCTCTCGACGCCGTCCGTAGCCGGGCTCGTCCTGCGTGTCGCCACTATTACCATCGGCCTCGAGCTGATCGTCGCCTACCTCAATCAGTCGCGCGGCATCCCCTGGATGTTCGGCCTCTTCGTCGGACTCGTCGTGGCGATGAACTATGCGCTGACCAGGACCAAATGGGGGCGTTCGATGACCGCCGTCGGCGGCAACCGGGAGGCGGCGCGGCGAGCCGGCATCAAGGTACGCGCCATCTATCTCAGCGCCTTCGCGCTGTGCTCGCTCTTTGCCGCGCTCGGCGGCGTCCTTGCGGCCGCCAGGCTTGCTTCCGCCAGCCAGCAGGCGGGCACCGGCGACGTGAATTTGAACGCCATCGCGGCCGCGGTCATCGGCGGCACAAGCCTGTTCGGCGGCCGCGGCAGCGCCTATTCGGCGCTGCTCGGCATCATCGTCATCCAGTCGATCGCCAGCGGGCTGACGCTGCTCGATCTGTCCTCGTCGCTCCGCTACATGATCACCGGTGCCGTTTTGGCCATCGCCGTGATCGTCGACTCCCTCGCGCGCCGCTCCCGTGTCTCGCACGGCCGCGCCTGATCCGTTCAAACGAGAAGGGTACACATGGCTCAAGATCTTTCGGGAAAAGTCGCAGCGGTCACCGGCGCGGCATCGGGCATCGGCCTCGAATGCGCCAGGGCGATGCTTGCCGCCGGCGCCCGCGTGGTGCTGGTTGACCGCGCTGAAGACAGGCTGAAGGAGGTCGTCGCCGAACTCGGCGACGGCGCCATCCCGCTGGTGGTCGACCTCACCAACCCCGCCAGCGTGGCGACCATGCTGCCCGGCATCCTCGACAGGGCCGGCCAACTAGACATCTTCCACGCCAATGCCGGCGCTTACGTCGGCGGCGAGATCCTCAATGGCGACCCGGATGCCTGGGACCGCATGCTGAACCTCAACATCAACTCGGTGTTCCGCTCGGTGCACGCGGTGCTGCCGCACATGGTCGGACGCAAGACCGGCGACATCATCGTCACCAGCTCGATCGCCGGGCTGGTCCCCGTCGTCTGGGAGCCGGTCTACACGGCCTCCAAGCACGCCATCCAGGCCTTCGTCCACACGCTGCGCCGTCAGGTCGCCAAGCACGGCCTGCGCGTCGGCGCCGTGGCGCCCGGCCCGGTGGTGACGGCGCTGATCAGCGACTGGCCGAAGCAGAAGCTGGAAGACGAGCTGGCGGCCGGCGGGCTGATGCAGCCTGTCGAGGTCGCGGAAGCCGTCCTGTTCATGCTGACGCGGCCGAGGAACATCACAATTCGCGATCTAGTGATCCTGCCGCAGAGCAATGATTTGTGAGAGAGGGTAGGGGAGTAGGGGAGTAGGTAAAAAGCTCTGCCATTGCGACCGACCGCTCACGCCTGACAATCTTCCTGCTCCCCTACTCCCCCACCTTGAGGTCCCCAATGCCTTCCCACTTCCTCGGCATCGATGTCGGCACCGGCAGTGCGCGCGCCGGCGTCTTTGACGAGCGCGGCGAGCTGCTCGATTCCGCCAAGCGCGACATCGCGCTCTTCGTCGAGCCTGGCGAGATCGCCGAACAATCCAGCCGCGACATCTGGCAGGCGGTGTGCGCCAGCGTGCGCGAGGCGGTCGAGAAGGCTGGCGTCGATCCCAGAGACATCGGCGGCATAGGCTTCGACGCGACCTGTTCGCTGGTGGTGGTCGGCGACGATGGCGAGCCGCTGCCTGTGGGCCGGTCCGGAGACAGCGACAGAAACATCATCGTCTGGATGGACCATCGCGCCCTCGACCAGACCAGGCGCATCAATGCCCTCCGGCATCCCGTCCTCGACTACGTCGGTGGCGTCATCTCGCCGGAAATGGAGACGCCGAAGCTCCTGTGGCTGAAGGAGAACCTGCCCGCGACTTTTGCCAAGGCGCGGCATTTCTTCGACCTTGCCGACCACCTGACCTGGCGCGCCACCGGCAGCCTCGCCCGTTCGGTCTGCACCCTTGCCTGTAAATGGACCTATCTCGGCCATGAGCGGCGCTGGGACGACAGCTATTTTTATTCCGTCGGGCTCGGCGATCTTGCGGATGAAGGATTTGCCCGCATCGGGACCGAAGTGGTCGATCCCGGCACGGCGGTGGGCGCCGGCCTGACGGAAGCGGCCGCGACCGAACTGGGGCTGGTCGCGGGCACGATCGTCGCCGCCGGGCTGATCGACGCCCATGCCGGCGGCGTCGGTACCGTGGGTGCTTCCGGCGATGCCGGCACCATCGCCTCGCGCATGGCCTATGTGCTCGGCACTTCGGCCTGCACAATGGCGAGCAGCCAAGGTCCGGCCTTCGTTCCGGGCGTATGGGGGCCCTATTACTCCGCCATGGTGCCGGGGTTCTGGCTGAGCGAGGGCGGCCAGTCGGCGGCCGGCGCGGCCATCGATCTGCTGGTGCATTTCCACCCTGCCGCAGCCGAGGCCGCCGCGCGCGCGGCTGCGGAAGGCAAATCGCTGGTCGACTGGCTGGCCGCGGCCGCTACGGAGGCTTCGCTTGATTTATCCGCCGCCGCCACGCTCGCGGGAAGCATCCATGTCGTGCCCGAATTCCTCGGCAATCGTTCGCCCTTGGCCGACCCGGATGCGCGCGGCCTGATCGCCGGGCTCGGCACCGACCGTTCCGTCAACAGCCTCGTCGGCCTCTACGTGGCCGGGCTTTGCGGCCTCGGCTACGGCGTGCGCCAGATCGTGGCAGCGATGGCGTCGTCCGGCCTTGTCGTCGACACAATCGTCATCAGCGGTGGCGCCGGGCAGTCGCCGCTCGTGCGCCAGCTGCTTGCCGACGCCGCCGGCTTGCCGGTCGCCGCGTCGCAATCAGCCGAGCCAGTGCTCCTGGGCGCCGCCATGCTCGGAGCGGTCGCGGCTGGGCGTTACCCCGACCTGTCGAGCGCCATGCCTGCCATGTCACGGCTTGGCGACATTTTTACACCTGCGTCGGGCGACATCCGCACTTGGCACGACAAGCGTTACGAAGCCTTCTTGGCACTGCAGGCGGTGGGCCGCAGCCTACGCTGATGGTTCGATCAGCCCCCTAAACAGCGCCCGAACCTCGAACGGATCGGGCGCCGGGTCCCGCTCCGCCCGCGCATGACGAGGTCTCTGCAAAATCCGCGTGACAAAGTTTGACGTTTACGTAAAAAGAAGGTGCGAAATCGACGCATGGTTTCGCTTCGGCCATGCGTTACGGTTGGCTGGGTCGGAGGAGGATGAGACATGTATCGCGCACCGGTCGAGGACATCGCCTTTACGCTCAAGCACGTGGCGGGGCTGAAGCCGGCGCTGGACGCCGGCATTTTCGGTGACCTCGGCGAGGACTTGGTCGACGCGATCCTGGCCGAAGCCGGCCGCTTCGCCAGCGAGGAGGTGGCTCCGCTCTACAAGATCGGCGACGAGCATGGCGCGGTGCTGAAGGATGCGGTCGTCACCACGCCGCCCGGCTGGAAGGAGCTTTACCGGCGCTGGATCGACGGCGGCTGGAACGCGCTGTCGGGGCCGGAGGAGTACGGCGGCCAGGGCCTGCCGACCATGCTCGGCGTCGCCGCGCTCGAAATGTGGAACTCCGCCGCCATGGCCTTCGGCATCGGCCCAACGCTGACCATGGGCGCGGTCGAGGCGCTCGACAAACACGCCTCGGAGGAACTCAAGGCCAAATATCTCGCAAAGCTCGTCTCTGGCGAGTGGATGGGCACGATGAACCTGACCGAACCGCAGGCGGGCTCGGACCTCGCGGCCCTGCGCAGCCGCGCCGAGCCGGTTGGCGACGGCACCTACCGCATCTTCGGCCAGAAGATCTTCATCACCTATGGCGAGCACGATTTCACCGACAACATCGTGCATCTGGTGCTGGCGCGATTGCCCGACGCGCCGGCCGGCACGCGCGGCATCTCGCTGTTTCTGGTGCCGAAATTCTTCGTCAATGACGATGGCTCGCTTGGCGCCCGCAACGACGTCTTCTGTTCCGGCCTCGAGCACAAGCTCGGCATCCATGCTTCGCCGACCTGCACGATGATCTATGGCGACGGTTTTCAGGGTGCCCAGCCCGGCGCCATCGGCTGGCTGATCGGCGAGGAGAACAAGGGGCTCGCCTGCATGTTCACCATGATGAACAACGCGCGCCTCGCTGTCGGCATGCAGGGCGTAGCCGTCGCCGAGACCGCGACGCAGAAGGCGATCGCCTATGCCAATGAGCGCCGCCAGGGCAAGGCTTCCGCCTATGCGGGCTCCGGCATGGCGCCGATCGTCCATCATCCGGACGTGCAGCGCAATCTCCTCACCATGCGGGCGCTGACCCAGATCGCGCGCTCGATCAGCTATTCCTGTGCCCATGCGCTCGACCGCGCCCGCGTCGGCGAGGGCGAGGCAGGAGCGAAATGGCATGACCGCGCCAGCCTGCTGACGCCGCTCGCCAAAGCCTTCTCCACCGATGTCGGCGTCGAGGTCGCCTCCCTGGGTGTCCAGGTTCATGGCGGCATGGGCTTCATCGAGGAGACGGGCGCTGCCGCGCTTTATCGCGACGCGCGCATCGCGCCGATCTATGAAGGCACCAACGGCATCCAGGCGATCGACCTTGTCTCGAGAAAGCTGCCGCTCGGCGGCGGCGAGCGTGTGCATGGTTACATCAGCGAACTGAAAGCGGTGGCGGACGCCGTGCGCACCTCCAATATCGAAGGCTTCGGCCGCACCGCCGACAATCTTGACCGCGCGCTGGCCGATCTCGACGAAGCGACGCGCTTCCTGCAGAAACTGCTTGCCGACGGCGAGGCCGACGCCGCGATGGCCGGCGCCACGCCCTATCTGCGCCTGATCTCGCTCGCCGCGGGCGGCGCCTATCTGGCGCAGAGTGGCCTGGCAGACCGCAGCCGCATCGCGCTTTGCCGCTTCTTCGCCGAAAACCTGCTCGGCGAGACGCGCGCCTTGAAGGAGCGCGTCATCGACGGCGCCGAAAGCCTCGCCGCCGCCGGCAAGGCGCTGATTTCAGCCTAAGCACCCCGACGCTCAAAGGACCAACCGTGACAGACCATATCCTCGTCGAGCGCCAGGGCGCCGTGCAGATCATCCGCATCAACCGCCCGGACAAGAAGAACGCGCTGACGCGCGCCATGTACGCGAAAATGTCGGCGGCGCTCACCGAAGGCGACGCCGATCCGGCGGTCCGTGTCCATGTCTTCCTCGGCGTTCCGGGCGCGTTCTCCGCCGGCAACGATCTCGCCGATTTCCTGGTCATCGCCACCGGCGGCGAGGGCGGCAACGAGGTGTGGGATTTCCTGATGGCGCTGGCGGAGTCTGAGAAGCCGATGGTATCGGGCGTCGACGGCATCGCCGTCGGCATAGGCACCACGCTCAACCTGCATTGCGACCTGACCTTCGCCACGCCGCGCACGCTGTTCCGTACGCCCTTCGTCGATCTCGGCCTGGTGCCGGAAGCCGGCTCCAGCCTGATCGCGCCGCAGCTGCTGGGACGGCAGGGCGCCTTCGCGCTGCTTGGCCTCGGCGAGGGCTTTTCGGCCGAGCGCGCCAAGGCCGCTGGACTGATCTACGACGTCGTCGCTGAAGAGGCGTTGGAAAGCACGGTGCTGGCCGCCGCCGACGGCATCGCCGCCAAGCCGCCGCAGGCGCTGAAGATCGCGCGTGACCTGATGTGCGAGCCGCGCGAAGCGCTCGTCGCCCGCATCAAGGTCGAAGCCGAGCATTTCCGCGAGCGCCTGACATCCGACGAGGCGCGCGCCGCGCTCACCGCTTTCATGACGCGCAAGAAGAGCTGAACGCGTCGCCCGCCCTCAGGGATAAAGCCTGGTCTTGTCCCAGCCGCCGGCGGCGTTGCGTGAAAACACGACACGGTCATGCAGGCGGAACGGCCTGTCGTGCCAGAACTCGATCGTCTGCGGCACGATGCGGAAACCCGACCAATGTTTTGGCCGCGGGATCTCGCCGATGGCGTAGCGCGCCGTGTATTCGGCCACCGCCTTCTCCAGCGCGAAGCGGCTCTCCAGCGGCCGCGACTGCTTTGAGGCCCAGGCGCCGATGCGGCTGCCGCGCGGGCGCGTGGCATAATAGGCGTCGGCCTCGGCGTCGCTGACGATCGTCACTGGCCCGCGCACCCGCACCTGGCGGCGCAGCGACTTCCAGTGGAAGCACATCGCCGCCTTCATGCTGCCAAGAATCTCGCGGCCCTTGGCGCTCTCGAAATTCGTGTAGAAGACAAAGCCTTTTTCGTCGAAGCCCTTGAGCAGCACCATCCGCACATCCGGCATGCCGTCGGCGTCGACGGTCGCCAGAGCGACGCCGTTGGGATCGTTGGGCTCGCTCTTCGTGGCGTCCTCCAGCCATGCGGCAAAGAGCCGGAACGGCTCCGCCGCTTCGGTGAAGTCACTGCTTGTTAACTCGGTTTCGTTCATAGTTTTCCAAATTTTTAACATTGCGGGAGGAGTTGGCCGATTGTCGCGTATCGCGCAAGCTTTTGACAGCGGGCAATGGAGCGTTATCGCTTCGGCCAGTGCCAAGGCTGCGCTGCTGACCTTGGCGCTTCCCCTTGCCGCCTGCGGCGCCGGCGGGTTCAGCCTGCAAAAGGCCGAGGTCGACCGCTCGATCATTACCGCCAGCGCGCCGACTTCGCCAACCGCGCCGGCTGCCTCCGACCAGGACTCCGACCAGACCACCATCGGCAACGCGGTCTCTTCCGCCGATATCAAGGAGCTTGGCGGCCAGACGGTGCC
>NZ_RZRX01000125.1:0-17801 GCF_003997405.1 Mesorhizobium sp. M2A.F.Ca.ET.042.01.1.1 | reverse complement strand
GCAATTGCAGCAGCCGCATGTCGCGCGCATGGAGACGCGCCCGGCCAACATCGAGGGCCATGGCGAACTGAAGCAGCGCGACCTGGTCAAGAACGCGCTGCGCATGCGTCCCGACCGCGTCATCCTCGGCGAGTGTCGCGGCGAGGAAGCATTCGACATGCTGCAGGCGATGAATACCGGCCATGAAGGCTCGATGGCCACCATCCATGCCAACACGCCGCGCGATGCCATCTCGCGTCTGGAACAGATGCTCGGCATGACCGGCATGCCGATGACGGTGCAGTCGATCCGCAGCCAGATCGCCAGCGCGCTCGACATCATCGTGCAGTTGACACGCCTTTCCGACGGCAAGCGCAAGGTGACCAGCGTCGCCGAGGTGACCGGCATGGAAGGCGATGTCATCCAGATGCAGGAGATATTCCGCTTCGTGCGCACCGGCATGGAGGCGGATGGCAAGATCCTCGGCCACTTCGAGGCGACCGGCATCCGCCCGCGCTTCCTCGAGGACCTGCGCAACATGGGCATCGAATTCCCGGGCAAGTATTTCGAACCCGGCCGGCCGCAGGACTAGGCCGGTGTTCGAGGGATTCAGCCCGATCTATGTCGTGTACGCCGCGGCGGCGCTCACCGGCATAATGATCGCCGAGGGCCTTTACCTGCTCTATGCCGGGCGCAGCGACAAGCGCATGGCGATCAACCGCCGCATGAAGCTCGCCGAGAACAAGATCAGCCAGGAGCAGGTGCTGATCCAACTGCGCAAGGAGCGCGGGATCGACGGCCGCAGCTCCGTCTTCTCCCTCGACCGTTTCCGCGCCCTGCGCACGCAGTCCGGCATGACCACGCCGTTGCCGAAGTTCCTGACGATCACATCGGGAATCGCTTTCGCACTGGCGCTTCTCACGATCTGGAAGGGCTTGCCGCTTCTGTTTGGCCTGATCCTGTTTCTCATACTGCTGCCGGTGCTGCCGGTGATGGCGATGCGCTTCATGCGCAAGCGCCGGCACAAGCGGTTCGGGATACAGTTGCCCGAGGCGCTGGAACTGATCACGCGTGGCCTCAAGGCAGGCCATCCGGTGCCGGTGGCGATCGCCATGGTTGCGCGCGAAATGGCCGACCCGATCGGCACCGAGTTCGGTGTCGTCGCCGACGAGGTGACCTACGGCTCGGACCTGGTATCGGCGCTGAACAATCTGTTCGACCGGGTGGGGCATGAGGACCTGCCGCTGTTCGTCACTGCGGTGTCGATCCAGAGCAGTTCGGGCGGCAATCTGCGCGAGATCCTCGACGGCCTGTCCGCGACAATCCGCGAGCGCGGCAAGCTGCGCCGCAAGGTGCGCGCCATTTCGACCGAAGGCCGCATGTCTGCCTACATCCTGACCGCGGTGCCAGCGCTTCTGTTCACCGCCATCATGGTGCTGATGCCGCAATTCTACCAGGACGTCTGGGGCGAGCCGAAGACCTGGTACATGCTGAGCGGGGCGATCTTCTGGCTGCTGCTCGGCAACGCCATCATGTTCAAGATGTCGAATTTCAGGTTCTGAAATGGAAGGCGTCATCCGCTTCCTCGCCTCGCTCGCGCCGACGTCGCTGATGCCGGTTGCCGTGCTGCTGCTGGTGCTTGGCGGCGGTGCCGTTGCCTGGCCGCTTGTGCTCGCCAAGGGCGATCGTGGCGAGGTCAAGCGCCGGCTGAAGGTCGAGGTCGTGCAGCCGGCCGAGCAGGTGGACGCTGCGCCAAAGAAGAGCACCAGCGCCGTGCGCGAGAAAGCGGTGAAACGGGCGCAGGAGTTCTATGCCAAGAGCGACCCGGAAAATGTCGCGCGGCTGCGCATGAAGCTCATCCAGGCCGGCTATATGGAGCCGCGCGCCGTCGGCATGTTCTTCCTGATCCGCTTCGCAACCCTGATCGGCGCGGCGTTAGGCGCGTTCCTGATCAACCACTGGGCGGCGAGCGCCGAGTCGACCATGACCAGCCGCTGGACCTTCATCATCCTGTCGGGAGCCGGCGGCTATTTCCTGCCGGGCCTGGTGCTGACGCAGAAGGTTCGGGAGAAGATGCGCGAATACCGCAACGGCTTTCCCGATTTCATGGATCTGATGATCGTCTGCTCCGATGCCGGCATGAGCATGGAGGCCGGCATCGAGCGGGTCTCCAAGGAGCTTGCCAGGACCTATCCGTCGCTCAGCCAGAACCTGATCCTGGTGTCGCTGGAGCTGCGGGCCGGGCGCAGTCTCGACGACGCGCTGAAGGCGCTCGCCGACCGTCTCAGCCTGGACGAGGTGCGCTCCTTCGCGACGCTCTTGCAGCAATCCAAGGAGCTCGGCACCAGCCTGTCGGGCTCGTTGCGCGTCTTCTCCGACGAAATGCGGCACAAGCGCATGTCGCTGGCAGAGGAGAAGGCGCATGCCTTGCCGGCCAAGATGTCGGTACCGGTGACGGTCTGCATCCTGCCGGTGGTGCTGATGATCGCTATTATTCCGATCATTGTGAAGCTGACGGCGCATCACTGAGGTATGCTGATATTCGGGTGAGGCCGGCCTGCGAATAGCGACTTTCTGCGCTTCCGGTGCTCACGTACTTCAGGTACGCTCCGCTCCGGTTCTCGAAAGCCACCATTCTCGACACGGCCTGACCCGAATCTCAGCATACCATCGCTGGTCTGCTGGTTAACGCATCCTTGGCGGGCAACCAAAATTTAGCTGCATTTCGGCACCGAAGCTTAATCGCTCTCCTGTATCGTCTATCCCTGAAGAACGACCCGGCAAATCGGGCGATGGGGCAGGGGCATGCGTCAGAGACTTCCCAAGGCAGCGGCGGCATTGGCGGCCGTCTTGATGATCACCGGCTGCACGACGAACAACAACGTCGACACGACCAAGACCACGGCGATCCAGCCGGTGGCCAAGGATGTCAGCGCCAATGATCTCGTCGAAGGCAAGGCGCAGTTCCGCGAGGCGAATTTCGGCCTTGCCGAACAGCATTTCCGCAAGGCGGTCGAGCTCAAATCCGACAACGCCGAAGCCTGGATGGGGCTTGCCGCTTCCTATGACGAGCTCGGCCGTTTCGACTTCGCCGACCGCGCCTATGCGCAATTGTTGAAGGTCGCCGGCCGCAAGCCGCAGATCGTCAACAATATGGGTTATTCGCAGCTTCTGCGCGGCAACAAGAAGAAGGCGCGCGCGCTGCTCCTCGAAGCCAAGGCCGGCATGGCCGACCAGACGGTGGTCAACGCCAATCTGGCGCTGCTCGACAAGGGCTGATTGGCGCAAGCGGCGCGGCGCGTCAGTCGAGAGCAAGGCGGCCAGCCCGATGCCGGGCCGGTCCTGATAACCGCTTGATCAAACGCTACTCCGCGGCGCCGAGATATTTCGACAGCGGCGGGCACGAGCAGACTAGGTTGCGGTCGCCGGCCACATTGTCGATGCGCGACACCGGCGGCCAGTATTTCGCCGCTAGGTCGGCGTCGCCCGCAGGGTAGGCCGCTTCGAGCCGCGAGTAGGGATGCTTCCACTCAGCGGCAAGCGCTTCCGCCGCGGTGTGCGGGGCGTTGACCAGTGGGTTGTCGTTGGACGGCCACTCGCCCTTCGCCACTTTCGCCGCCTCGCCGGCGATGGCGACCATCGCCTCGCAGAAGCGGTCGAGCTCGCGCTTGGGCTCGGACTCGGTCGGCTCGACCATCAGCGTGCCGGCGACCGGGAACGACATGGTCGGCGCGTGGAAGCCGTAGTCGATCAGACGCTTGGCGATATCGTCGACGTTGATGCCGGCACTCTCCTTGAGCACGCGGGTGTCGAGGATGCATTCATGGGCGATGCGGTCGTGCCTGCCCTTGTAGAGGAGCGGGAAGTGCGGCGCGAGGCGGGTCGCGATGTAGTTGGCGGAAACGATCGCCGTTTCGGTCGCGTGCTTCAGTCCCGAAGCGCCCATCATGCGGATGTACATCCAGGTGATCGGCAGGATCGAGGCGCTGCCGAACGGCGCCGCGGCCACGGCATGGGTCGTGCCTTCCGTCACGTGGCCGGGCAGATAGGGCTTCAGATGGGCCTTGACGCCGATCGGACCGACACCCGGCCCGCCGCCGCCATGCGGGATGCAGAAGGTCTTGTGCAGGTTCATGTGGCAGACGTCGGCGCCGATATCGCCTGGACGGGCAAGGCCGACCAGCGCGTTGAGGTTGGCGCCGTCGAAATAGACCTGGCCGCCATGCTCATGGACGATGGCGCAGAGGTCGCGCGCGCCTTCCTCGTAGACGCCATGCGTCGAGGGGTAGGTGAACATCAGCGCCGCGAGATCCTTCGAATGCTCGGCCGCCTTGGCCTTGAGGTCCTCGACATCGATGTTGCCGTCCTCGGTGCAGCGCACGACGACGACGCTCATGCCGGCCATCGCGGCGCTCGCCGGATTGGTGCCATGCGCGGAGGATGGGATCAGGCAGACGGTGCGATGGCCTTCGCCGCGCGCGCGGTGATAGCCGCGAATGGCGAGCAGGCCGGCATATTCGCCCTGGCTGCCGGCATTGGGCTGCAAGGTCACGGCGTCGAAGCCGGTGATCTCCGACAGCCAAGCTTCGAGATCGGCGACCATGGCGCGGTAGCCGCCCGAATGGCCGGCAGGCGCGAAGGGATGCAGATTGGCGACGCTGGGCCAGCTCACCGGTATCATTTCCGCGGCGGCATTGAGCTTCATGGTGCAGGAGCCGAGCGGGATCATGGCGCGGTCGAGCGCGAGGTCCTTGTCGGCCAGCCGGCGCAGGAAGCGCATCATCTCGGTCTCGGAGCGGTTCTCGTGGAAGACCGGCTGCGTCAGGAACTCCTTGCCGCGCGGCTTGCCGGGCATCGAGCAGCCTTCCGTGCCTGGCTTGGCCCCGAAGAGGCCGGCGATCGCCTCGAGATCGGCTTCCGTCGAGATCTCGTCGAAGGCGATGCTGATCTTGTCCGCATCGATGACGCGCAGCAGCCGGCCTGTCTTCTGCGCGGCGGCGGCGATCGCGACGGCCTTGCCCTTCACCTCGGCCGTCACGGTGTCGAAGCGGCTCGCGCCGAGCACCGATACGCCGGCGGCTTTGAGACCTGAGGCGAGGCGGTCGGCAAGGACGTGGATGCGACCGGCAATCGCCTGCAGGCCGGCAGGGCCATGCCAGATCGCATAGGCCGTGGCCATATTGGCCAGCAGCGCCTGCGCGGTGCAGATGTTGGAGGTGGCCTTGTCGCGGCGGATGTGCTGCTCGCGCGTCTGCAGCGCCAGCCGATAGCCGGGGCGACCCCTGGTGTCGGTCGACTGGCCGACGAGGCGGCCGGGCATCAGACGGGTCAGCTTGTCGGAAACGGCGCAATAAGCGGCGTGCGGGCCGCCGAAACCCATCGGCACGCCGAAGCGCTGCATCGGGCCGACGGCGATGTCGGCGCCGAGCTTTGCCGGCGCATCCGTCAGGGTGAGCGCCAGCGGATCGGCGATGAAGACGACCAGCGTGCCGGTAGCGCGGGCCTTCTCGATCGCCGCCTTGTGGTCGCCATAGACGCCGAACGTGTCCGGCCAGGAGACGAGCAGGGCGGCGGTGTTGTCGTCGATCGTCTCGCCATCGACCTCGATGCCGAGCGGCTCGGCGCGGGTGCGCACGACATCCAGCGTCTGCGGATGCGGGGTGCCGGCAAGCGCCACCTTGGTGCGCTTGTCGCGATGATGGCGCAGCGCGATGCCAACGGCCTCGGCAACGGCGGTCGCTTCATCGAGCAGCGAGGCCGACGCCACCGGCAGGCCGGTGAGCTCGGTGACCAGGGTCTGGAAGTTGAACAGCATTTCCAACCGGCCCTGGCTGATCTCGGCCTGGTAGGGCGTGTAGGCCGTGTACCAGGCCGGATTCTCGAACAGGTTGCGCTGGATGACCGGCGGCACGAAGACGCCGTGATAACCGGCGCCGATGAAGCTCTTCAGCACCGTGTTCTTCGCCATTTTCGCCGACAGTTCAGCCAGCGCTTCGGCTTCGCTCGCCGGGGCAGGCAGATCGAGAGGCCGATCGAGGCGGATCGACTTCGGCACGGCCTGGCTGATCAGCGTTTCGACAGATGGAACGCCGATGGCGGCGAGCATCGCCCTGACGTCGTTGACGGAGGGGCCGATATGGCGGGCCGAAAAAGGAGCAGGTGCTGCGGTCATTTCCAAGATCCTGTTGTCAGCCGATATGGGCTTTGTAGGCGGCCTCATCCATGAGGCTGTCGAGTTGGCCTTCGTTGGAGAGCTTCATCTTCCAGAGCCAACCGTCGCCGGTCGCCGCCGAGTTGACCAGCGAAGGGTCGGCCGACAGTGAGCCGTTGGCCTCGGTGATCTCGCCGTCGACCGGCGCATAAACGTCCGAAGCCGCCTTCACGGATTCGACGACGACGGCGGTATCGCCCTTGGCGAGCTTGCGGCCAATTTCCGGCAGCTCGACGAAAACGAGATCGCCGAGCTGTTCCTGCGCATAGTCGGTGATGCCGACAGTGGCGACGCCGCCTTCGACGCGGAGCCATTCATGGTCTTCGGTGAAATAGGTCTTTGCCATCAGTGTCATCCTTTGCGGTAGCGGTGTGGAGTGAAGGGCAGGGACGTGACGTCGACCGGGATCTTCGTCCCGCGGACGTCGGCGAAGAGTTTCGTGCCGGGCCTGGCCAGCGCGGCGTCGACATAGCCCATGGCGACAGGGTGGCCGGTCGAAGGGCCGAAGCCGCCGGAGGTGACGTGGCCAGCGGGATTGCCGCCGGCATTGACGAGCGCCGCGCCGGCGCGCACCGGCTGGCGGCCATCGGGCTTCAGGCCGACGCGCCTCTGCGACGGCCCGCGCTCCAGGATCGAGCGCAGCGCGTCGGCGCCGATGAAATGGCCCTGGCGGACTTCTTTGGGGATCGCCCACATGAGGCCGGCGCTTGCCGGGTCGATCCCGGGCGTCAGGTCCTGGCCATGCAGGCAGAGCCCCGCCTCAAGGCGCAGGCTGTCGCGGGCGGCAAGGCCGATCCATTGCACGCGCTCGTCTTCCAAGAGTTTGGCAACCAGATCACGCGCGTCCTTCTCCGGCAGGCCGATCTCGAAACCGTCCTCGCCGGTGTAGCCGGACCGGCTCATGAACCAGTTCTGGCGCGGCTCGATGCCATGCATGAAGAGCAGCGAGCCGGTCTCGATGCCGGCCCGTGCCAAAGCCGCCCAGGCGTCCGGACCCTGGATCGCCAGGAAGACGCGGTCGAGCGGCGAGACCCTGGCGTCGAAATCCGTTACCAGAGCGCGCAGATGCTTCTCGTCCTCGATGGCGTTGCCGGCATTGGCCACGACCATGAACCGGTCGTCGCCAAGGCGGGTCACGATGAGGTCGTCGATGATACCGGCAGCCTCGTTGAGGAAAAAAGTGTATTTGGACTGCGAGATGTCCAGCGCGCCGGCATCAAGCGGGCAGGCCCGGTTCAACAGCGCGGCGGCGCCCGGACCGCCGACCTCGAACAGCTTCATATGCGAGATGTCGAACAGCCCCGCGTGCTCGCGCGTGTGCAGGTGCTCCTTCATCACGCCGGGCGGATAGGTGAGCGGCATCGACCAGCCGGCGAAAGCGCCGAAGCGCGCGCCCGCGGCCTGATGCAAATCCTCGAGGGGTAGGTGCCTGGTGTCTTCGCCTGTCATGTCTTCTCCAGAGTCGCACGCAATCGACCGCCATTGGCGGCCTGTTTCGTGCCCCTCTGTCTGAAGCCTGAGAGACTCGCGCCCCGTAACTCTGTCGGCAGCGCTTACACCTTCGGCGCGGGGCCAGGCCCCGACTTTCCAGAGTTGTCTTTCCCGTCAACGGTTCTTTTGCCTGAGAGATTTCGGGCGATTTCCCCTTCGGCGACAGCTTGCGCTGCTCTCTCCCGCAAACAGGTGGGACTCACAAACCGAGCCCCCGACGCGCCATCCATAGCTCGTTGGCGACACCTTGTCACCTCCCAGCGACATGTTGCCGACAAGTCTTCGCTAACCACACCATTTGCCAGTTTCTCAAGATACTTCTGATATGCATGCCCAAGGGATGCATTGAGTTCGTCGGCAACGGGCGACGGGCAGGGACGGCAGATGGGCGAATTGGTCATGAGCGGTCCGGTGGCGGGGCTGACGTCGAAGAACAAGATCACGGCCGAGGACGTGGCAATGCTGCGGCGCGAGGTATTCGCCGACGGCGTGGTGAGTCGCGGCGAGGCGGAGGCGCTGTTCGCGCTCGACCAGACGGCGCGTGACAAATGTGGCGAATGGGCACCGTTCTTCGTTGAGGCGGTGACCGACTACATCGTCCACCAGGAAAAGCCGGAAGGCTATATCTCGGAGGAGAATGCCGACTGGCTGGTCCACACCGTCTCGCGTGACGGCATGGTCGACAGCCGCACGGAGCTCGAGCTGCTGGTGCATGTGCTGGAGGAAGCGAAATCCTCGCCCGGCCAGCTTTCGGCCTATGCGCTGGAGCAGGTCGCGCATGCGGTGATCGACGGCAAGGGGCCGTTGATGATCGGCGGCGAGCTGGTTCCGGGCCTGATCGCCAGGGCCGAGGTCGATCTCCTGCGCCGCATCCTCCATGCCTTTGGCGGCGACGGCAACATCGCCATTACCAAAGCCGAGGCAGAGGTGCTGTTCAGGATCAATGACCGAACGGCGGCCCCAGACAATGATCCGTCCTGGAACGAGCTCTTCGTCAAGGCGATCGCCAACTATGTCATGTGCTCGGCCGGCTACGAGCCGCCAACGCGCGAAGCGGCGCTGCGCCACGAAAACTTCCTCGACGAGGCAGGCCCGGCACTCGGTGGGTTCCTCAGCCGAATGGTGTCGGGCGGATTCGCCTCGGTCCTCGAAGCCTACCATTCTCCCGGCGATATCGAGGCCGAATGGGAAGCCAGAAACCGGGCCGCCGAGGCACTTGCCCGCCGTGCCGAGACCATCGATGCCGACGAAGCCAAATGGCTGGTCGAGCGCATCGGCGGCGGCCAGCGGCCGCTGCGCGACAACGAGCGCGCGCTGCTGACGCTGATCAGGCACGCTTCGCCGGAAATCCATCCGGCGCTGAAGCCGCTGCTGGATAAAGTCGCTTAGACGCTCGCTGAATCGTCTTGCAAAGGATGATGTTGGAATGGCCTTCGGGCCATCCGGTGAGTTCCGCGATGCGCTCGACGCCGGCCTTTTCGTACAAGCCTGGCGCCTGGAAATCGTGGGTCGAAACCCATATCCGCAAGGAGCCCCGCGCAGCAGCCTCCGCGACAAAGGCTTCAAGCAGCTTCCTGCCGTGGCCAAGGCCCCGATAGGTTTCGTCGACCCACATCAGCGTGAGCTCGGCGATGCCGGCCCAGGAATAGCCGGCGGCGATCCCGACGACGCGCCCTTGCTCATCCCGCAAGGCAAAGATGAGGGCACGGTCGTCGTCACGACCGGTCAGCCGTCGATTGTCGTCATGCAGACGCTCCTCGACGGCATCAAGCTCAGCCGACGGCAGATCGTGCTCGGCCCGCAGGCGAGGGATCATCAAATCCCGCCATACCAGTCGTAGCCGTTGTCCTCCCAGTAACCGCCGCGGCCGCCGCCGATAGTGGCGAAACTATCGACCAGCTCGATTTTGTAGATGTATTTCGGCATCTTGTAGCCGAGCTGGCGCTCGACGCGTACTCTGAGCGGTGCGCCGTTCTCGACCGGCAAGGGCTTGCCGTTGAGGCCGTAGGCCAAAATGGTCTGCGGATGGCGGGCATCGATCAGGTCGATGGTGCCGTAATATTTGATGTCGCCGGACAAGCTCTGCTCGATCGTGTCGAGGCAGTGGAACATGACGTAGCGCGCCTGCGGCTTGACCACCGCCTGGTCGAGCACCAGCGACAGCGGCGTGCCGGTCCATTTGGCGATGCAACTCCAGCCTTCGACACAGTCGTGGCGGGTGATCTGGGTGCGGCTCGGCATGTTCTGGAGCTGCTCGCGGGTGAGCGACAGCGGCTTCTCGACAAGGCCGGTCACCTCCAGGCGCCAGTCGGCGAAATTGTTGGCGAGCAGACCCTTGTAGGTGTCGTCATCGGGCGCCGTGACGCCATTCGGCCGCTGCGGCTGGCGTATATCGGCCTCGGTGAATTCCGGCGCCAGCGCGTCGCGGCCTGCAAGAAAGCGCTGCGCGCGGTAAGTCAGGCCGTTGGCGCTTTCGAGGAAGCTGCGCAGGCCGCCGCCAATGCCGAGACCGCTGTCGAAGGCGTCGCAGCCCGACAATGCTATGCCTGACAGGCCCAGGCTGCCGGCGGTCAAGAATTTACGGCGCGTGATCTGGAATTTCGCCATGTCAGACGCTCCTCTCGGTCGGCTGGTCGTGCTTCGCTGGGGGGTCGGTGCGGTACCAGCCGGTGATGATCGAGCGCAGCTCGTTGATCGGGCCGGCGGCCAGGATCATCAGGATGTGGACGATGAAGAAGAGGACGAGCAGCACCATGACGGTGAAATGGATGGTGCGCGCCGTCTGTCGGCCGCCAAGGATTTCGTTGAGCCACGGCAGCACCGAATCCATGCTCGGCGACATGGCGAGCCCGGTCGCGATCATCAACGGCATAGCCACGAACAGCACGCCGCCATAAGCCGTCTTCTGCAGCGTGTTGTACTCACGGGTGTGGTGGAATTTCAGTTTCGCGTGGTCGACGATGTCGCGCGGCAGCTTGCGCAGATCCGAGAGGCGAGGGGCGAGGTCTCGGCGGATATGGCCGTTGACCAGGCCGGCGATCAGCCAGACGAGCAGCGTCGTGGTTAGGATCCAGGCGAAGAAGAAATGCACGACGCGGGCGGTGCCGAGATCGTAGTAAGAGGGGATCGTCGCCCAGGCCGGAAAGGCGCGAGGCGTTTCCTGTCCGGGCGGACCCGACCAGCCGAGCACGCCGGTGGTGTCGAAGCGGTGGCCTAGGATCGCGGTGAAACCGCGCGGACCGTTGGCGGCGTTTTCGGCGCCGATCTCGAGAATGGTGTTGTTGAACTCGAAACCGGACTGCTTGCCGAGATAAAGCTGCGGCCGCGCGTTGAAGATCTGCAGGCCGGAAAGCAGCATGAAGAACAGCGAGAAAGCCCACAGCCAATGGGTCAAGCGCGTCCAGCGCGACTGCCGGTAGATGAGGGTGGTGTCCTTGCCGCCCGTCTTGGGGGCGGATTGGTTGTTGGCAACAGCGTCCATCTTGCCTCCGGCCGCCTCAGGCAGGCGGCTTCTCAGGTCCTTGTCTTCCCCTCAATACGTCGCCGCACAAGGCAATGTTTCATGCGATCACGGATTTATTACGGAGAGCCCAGGGTGACCGCGAGATTGACCGCCGCGGCAACGATCACCGTGTTGAAGAAAAAGCTCAAGACCGAGTGGATGAGCACGACCAGACGCATTTGCGAGGTGGTGATGGCCGTGTCGGCTGTCTGCGCCGTCATGCCGATGACCGTCGCGAAATAGAGGAAGTCCCAGCCTTCCGGGCGTCTGCCGCCGGGAAAATCGAGGCCGCCGACCGGCATTTTCTTCTGGGTTTTCTGATCGATCTCGTCGCCGTCTTTCCAGTAAACATGGGCGTAGTGCAGCGAAGCCATGGCGTGGATGGTGAACCAGCCGAGCGGGATCGAGAGCATCGCGAAGGCGAGCTGCCATGGGTGCGCCGCGTCTTTCCGGTTGATCAAAAGAAACAGCGAGACGATGGCCGCGACGACGACGAAGAGCGTGACGGCGAAGATAAGCAGCACGGGCATGTCCGTCGCGCGCGCGTTCCGGCTGAGATAGCGGCCGGTAAGGCCGGGCATCAGCGCCAGCACTAGGGCAATATAGCTCACGAAGAAGACATTGGCGCCGATGGAATAGGGAAGCGGCGCGTGCAGCAGCAAGGCGAGCAGCAGCGCGACGATGCCGATGGCAAAGGCCAAGGCGAACTGCATGTGCCGATGCATCGGCGTCTTGAGATCGTCACCCATGGCCTGAGGCCCTTGAAGACGTTGATCAATCCGGTGTGGCGGATTTGAGCGCGCGCCGCAAGATGCGGTCGAGTTCGCCGAGAAACTGCGACCTGTCCTTTTGCGTGAAAGAGGCGTTGAAGCCGCGGCTTTCGCCGGTCTCGCGCAGATGCTGCTTCAAATCGCGCATCGCCACCGCCATGCCGATGGTGTCCGGCGTGAACGGGCGGCCGGTGGGTCCCAGCACATGCGCGCCGAGCGCCACCGTGCGCGCGGCAAGCGGAATGTCGGCGGTCACCACGATGTCGTTCTCCCTGGCGTTCTCGACGATCCAGTCGTCCGCGGCATCGGCGCCCTTGGAGACCACGACGTTGCGGACCATCGGATCGCGCGACGGGCGCAGGCCGCCATTGGAGACATAGGTGACGACGACGCCATGGCGCTCAGCGACCTTCTCGACCTCGGCTTTCACTGGGCAGGCGTCGGCATCGACATAGATCTGTGGGCGAGCAGGCTCCCGCTGAGCCTCGTTTTCATTCGCGTTCATAAGGCGTGAATTTCAAATTATAGCCGTGCGGCTCGCCGCCTGGCGGCTCTTCCGGCTCGGTGTCATATACATAAACGTTGCCGGTACAGGCGAACCCTATGTGCCGGCCAATGGCGCATGCCATATCGATCGCTTGGTCAGCATCCAAAGCCCATACCTTCATTGCGAAAAAGGCCGGGCCAGGGTGAGTTTTGAAATCCGCATTGGGCGTCAGCACCTCTCCGTCGGCTAGAGTGGTAAAATGACGGAATTCAGTTTTCGCTCTTCCGTAGCGGAGCTTTAACTTCCAGTTCTTGACGCCGCGAAGATCCATGAGCGCTTTGTAGGCAGGAATGGCCGGTCTGTCGATCGGCCCTTCCTCTACTGAATCAGGCCGGAAGCGCGCCGGACTTCTTCGCCGTCCAGGTGGCCATATAGTCCATCAGGCCGGGGTTGAGGCAATCATAGGGCTCCAGCCCGATTGACCTCAGCTGCGCGCGGATGCCGTCCATACGGCTCGGGTCGACGCCGGATTCGATGATCGAGGAGACGAAGGCGGCGAAGCCCGGCGGCGACCAGCCGTCCTCTTCGAAGCGTTCCGGATGGATGAAGGACAGGCCCTTGAAGGGATGGTCGCGCTCGACCGGGCCATGCATGTGGACGCCGCAGCCCGTGCAGGCATGGCGCTGGATGAGTGCCGAAGGATCGACCACCTTCAGCTTGTCTCCATTCTCGGTGACGGTGACGTCGCCGGTACCGGCGACGGCCACGACCGAGAAGATGGCGCCTTCCGGCTTCCAGCATTTGGTGCAGCCGCAGGCGTGGTCGTGAGCAATCTGGCCCTTGACCTTCACCTTCACAGGGTTGCTGGTGCACAGGCAGACCAGCGTGCCGCCGGAGAAGGATGCGCTTTCCTTTGGCAAGCCATTATCAATCTTCGGATGCAATTTCTCGGCCATTCCACTCCTCCCATGTTTTACCACAGAGGTCGCCGGCGTTCCGGCCTGCGGCCTGGTGGCTTTCCTCAGTAAACCACGACGCTCCGGATCGACTTGCCCTCATGCATGAGGTCAAAACCCTTGTTGATGTCCTCGAGCTTCAGCGTGTGGGTGATCATCGGATCGATCTCAATCTTCTTTTCCATGTACCAGTCGACGATCCTGGGCACATCGGTGCGGCCGCGCGCGCCGCCGAAGGCGGTGCCCATCCAGGTGCGGCCGGTGACCAGCTGGAAGGGCCGCGTCGAAATCTCCTGGCCGGCGCCGGCAACGCCGATGATGACCGACTTGCCCCAGCCGCGATGCGAGGCCTCCAGCGCCTGGCGCATCACCTTGGTGTTGCCGGTGCAGTCGAATGTGTAATCGGCGCCGCCGATCTGGTCAGCACCCCGCTTGGTCATGTTGACCAGGTAAGGCACGATGTCGCCGTCGATCTCCTTCGGATTGACGAAATGCGTCATGCCGAATTTCTCGCCCCAGGCCTTCTTGTCGTTGTTGACATCGACGCCGATGATCATGTCGGCGCCGGCAAGGCGAAGCCCCTGGATGACGTTGAGGCCAATGCCGCCGAGGCCGAAGACGACGGCCGTCGCCCCTTGCTCGACCTTGGCCGTGTTGATGACCGCGCCGATGCCGGTGGTGACGCCGCAGCCGATATAGCAGATCTTATCGAAGGGGGCGTCCGGATTGACCTTGGCGACCGCGATCTCCGGCAGCACGGTGAAGTTGGAGAATGTCGAGCAGCCCATGTAATGGAACAGTTTTTCGCCGCCGAGCGAGAAGCGCGAGGTGCCGTCGGGCATCAGGCCTTGCCCTTGCGTTGCGCGGATGGCGGTGCACAGATTGGTCTTGCGCGACAAACACGACGGGCACTGCCGGCATTCGGGCGTGTAGAGCGGGATGACATGGTCGCCCTTCCTGACCGAGGTGACGCCCTTGCCGACATCGACGACGATGCCGGCGCCCTCATGGCCCAGGATCGCCGGAAAGATGCCTTCCGGATCGGCGCCCGACAGCGTGAACTCGTCGGTGTGGCAGATGCCGGTCGCCTTGACCTCGACCAGAACCTCACCCTCGCGCGGGCCTTCGAGGTCCACCTCCATGATCTCCAGCGGCTTTCCGGCGGCAACGGCAACGGCGGCACGCGTTTTCATGAGGCATTCCTCCCAAGCGATCTGTAAGTTTTAGCTAACGGCGGGCTGCCCGTGGCGAATGCCAGCCTGCCATCATTTAGTGTTGGGGTAACATTAGCGAGTTCCGTGCGGACGGCCAACGTCTCTTGCGACGTTTTTCGGCGCGGTTTCTGCAATCGGTGCCAGCCCTGGGAGCCTGCCCGTGGGCACTTGAGGCGCGCCGGAATTATCCATAGAACTGATCCGCTTCGCCGGAGGAACGACATCCGAATGTTCAAGAAGATCCTGATCGCCAATCGCGGCGAGATCGCCTGTCGCGTCATCAAGACGGCGCGCAAGATGGGCATTGCCACCGTTGCGGTCTATTCGGATGCGGACCGCGATGCCGTGCATGTCGAAATGGCCGACGAGGCGGTGCATATCGGGCCTTCGCCGGCGGCACAGAGCTATCTGCTGCCGGAGAAGATCATCGCCGCCTGCAAGGAAACCGGCGCCGAGGCCGTGCATCCGGGCTACGGCTTCCTGTCGGAGCGCGCCTCATTTTGCGAGGCGCTGGAGAAGGAAGGCATCGTCTTCATCGGGCCGAAGCCCAAGGCGATCAAGGCGATGGGCGACAAGATCGAATCGAAGAAGTTCGCCAGCGAAGCCGAGGTCTCGACCGTGCCTGGATGGCTGGGTGTCATCGAAGACGCCGACCATGCCGAGCGGATCGCCGGCGAGATCGGCTATCCGGTCATGATCAAGGCCTCGGCCGGCGGCGGCGGCAAGGGCATGCGCATCGCCTGGAGCGAGGCGGAGGTGCGCGACGGCTTCGACCGGGCGCGTTCGGAGGCGAAAAGCTCCTTCGGCGACGACCGCGTCTTCATCGAGAAATTTGTCGTCGATCCGCGCCATATCGAGATCCAGGTGCTGGCCGACGCGCATGGCACGGCGCTTTATCTCGGCGAGCGCGAATGCTCGATCCAGCGCCGCAACCAGAAGGTGGTCGAGGAGGCGCCTTCGCCATTCCTCGACGCCAAGACCCGAAAGGCGATGGGCGAGCAGGCGGTGGCCCTGGCCAAGGCCGTCGATTATCAGAGCGCCGGCACCGTCGAGTTCATCGTCGACAAGGACAAGAACTTCTATTTCCTTGAAATGAACACGCGATTGCAGGTCGAGCATCCGGTGACCGAACTGGTCACCGGCATCGACCTGGTCGAGCAGATGATCCGCGTCGCCGCCGGGGAGAAGCTCGGCATCAAGCAGAGCGACGTGAAGCTCAACGGCTGGGCGGTGGAAAGCCGCCTCTATGCCGAGGATCCTTTCCGCAACTTCCTGCCGTCGATCGGCCGGCTGACCCGCTACAGGCCGCCGGAGGAGGGCATCTTAGGCGACATCGTCATCCGCAACGACACCGGCGTTACGGAGGGGTCTGAGATCTCGATGTTCTATGACCCGATGGTGGCGAAGCTCTGCACCTGGGCGCCGACAAGGCTGGAGGCGATCGACGCCATGTCGGAGGCGCTGGACAGCTTCGTCGTCGACGGCATTGAGCACAACATCCCGTTCCTATCGGCGCTGATGCAGCATCCGCGCTGGCGCGAGGGACGGCTGTCGACTGGCTTTATCGCCGAGGAATATCCGGACGGTTTTTCGCCGGTCGCACCGGATGGCGAGCAGAGGGCGGTTTTCGCCGCCGTCGCAACAGCCATCGAACTTTTGCGCCGCGACCGGCTCGATCGGCTGAGCGGCCGCCTGGCGCCGCATTCCGGCCATCTCAAACGCGACTGGGTGGTGAAGATCGGCGCGGACTATCTTCCGGTGGAGATCGTCGACGGCATGGTCTCGATCCCGATGGAGGTCGATCTGTCGATCGACGGCGGCAAGCCGCTGACCGTTGCCTCCGACTGGCGTCCAGGCGATGCGATCTGGCATGGCACGGTCGGCGGCAGCCGGATCGCGGCGCAGGTCCGGCCCGTGCTGAACGGTCTTCGCATCGCCTGGAAAGGCATGTCGGTGACGGTTCAGGCCATGCTGCCGCGCACGGCGGAGCTGGAAAGGCTGATGCCGGAGAAACTGCCGCCGGACACCTCGAAGATGCTGCTCTGCCCGATGCCTGGCCTCGTCGTCTCGATCGCGGTGGCCGAGGGCCAAGAGGTCAAGGCCGGCGAGACGCTGGCTGTGGTCGAGGCCATGAAGATGGAAAATGTGCTGCGCGCCGAGCGCGACCTCACAATAGCCAAGCTCAACGCCAAGCCAGGCGACAGCCTGGCGGTCGATGCGGTGATCATGGAGTTCGCCTGAGAAGAGGGGTAGCCAGCCGGCCTAAGCCTGTGCCCTGTCGGTCATTTGTGCTGGACTGGCACGGCCACGTCCGGGACAATACATCTCAACAGATTGAGTCTTTGGGACAGCGCGAAAAAACATGGCGGATGAACGACTTCCACGCGACCCGCTGCAGCGCGAAGCAGCGGTGAAGGCCGCGCGGCCGGAAGCGCCGGCGCGGACCTTCATCCATCTGCGCGTGCACTCGGCCTATTCGCTACTGGAAGGCGCGCTTCAGCTCGGCGCGATCGTCGGCCATGCCGTCAAGGACGAGGCGCCAGCGATCGCGGTCACCGACACCAACAATCTGTTCGGCGCGCTCGAATTCGCCCAGAAGGCGGTCAAGGACGGCGTCCAGCCGATCATCGGCTGCCAGATCGATCTCGCTTTTTCCGGCGAGGCGAGCGACGGCCAGCGCGACCGTCGCCGACTTGGGCCGGACATGTCGCCGGTCGTGCTGATCGCCGCCAGCGAGGCTGGCTATGCCAATCTTGTGCGGCTGATCAGCAAGGTCTATCTGGAGACGCCGCCCGGTGAGCCGGTGCACCTCAACAGCGCCATGCTGGAAGGCAGGTCCGATGGGCTGATCTGCCTGACCGGTGGCCCGCGCGGTCCGATCGGCAGCGCGCTCAAGGCCGACCGGCGCGACCTTGCCGAGCAGCGGCTGCTGTTCCTCAAGGGCCTGTTCGGCGACAGGCTCTATGCCGAGCTGGAGCGGGTCGCCGGCTACGACCGCATGGTCGAAAAATCGACGGTCGATCTCGCCTACACGCACGACCTGCCGCTGGTCGCCACCAATGAGGCTTTCTTCTCCAAGCGCGAGGATTACGAGGCGCATGATGCGCTGATCGCCATCGCCGAAGGATCGGTGGTCGCCGCGGACAATCGCCGGCGGCTTTCGCCGGACAATTTCCTGCGCAGCCAGGCCG